>CAZNFK010000142.1:0-4439 GCA_964572365.1 uncultured Flavobacteriaceae bacterium
CAGCTTTTCAGCATTACCAATTTGCCGATCAGCCGTTTTTTGGAATACCTTATCGCTTCAGAGAATTACGAGGATTACATGCACGAGTTAGTTGCCGCCTACAATCCTTCCGCAGTGAAAAATGTTATGTGCACCAACACGCTTTCGGTGAGCTGGAACGGCTGGCTTTACGATTGTGATTTCAACCAGATGTTGGATATGAAAGTAGCCTCAAAAGTGAAACACATTAAAGATTTTAATAAGGAACAGCTTGAAGACCGGGAGATCTGTATTTCCCAGCATTGTTATGGCTGTACTGCCGGTGCAGGCAGCAGCTGCCAGGGAAGCGTGGTATAACTGAAGAAAAATTAATGAAACAACAAAAAGATCTCCTCATCATTTTCACCAGAAATCCGGAGCCGGGAAAAGTAAAAAAGCGGCTGGCAGCCAGGATTGGTGATTCCGCAGCGCTTCGGCTGTACGAATTTCTGCTAAAGCATACGTATGAAGTAACGAAAGATCTGTCCTGTGATAAAGTTGTCTACTATTCAGAAGCTATTCAGAAACAAGATCTGTGGGACAACAGTAATTTTCAGAAGAAAGAACAAAGAGGGAATGACCTGGGAGAACGAATGCATAATGCATTTTTAGATAGTTTTGACGATGGTTATTCAAAAGTTGTGATCATTGGCAGCGATCTTTTAGAGCTTCGGAAAGAGGATATAAAAAATGCATTTTCAGGACTTAACAAATTTGATTTTGTGATTGGACCCGCACAGGATGGCGGGTATTACTTATTAGGAATGAAATCCTTAAATTCGGAATTATTCAGAAATAAAAACTGGGGAACAGATGCGGTTCTGCAGCAAACTTTACGGGATCTTAAAGATGAACAACTCACCTTGTTGGAAGAACGAAATGATATTGATACCTATGAAGATCTGCTTGCGCATCCCGAACTTCAGGAAATAATAAAATAAAAATGATCAAGGCATTAAAAGAAACAACAGAATTTTTACAGGCAAGAGGATTTGAAGATCCCGAAATTGGAATTATCCTGGGAACAGGGCTTGGTAAACTGGTGGATGAACTGGAAATAATTTCTGAAGTGAGTTACAATCACATTCCCGGTTTTCCAACTGCCACGGTAGAATTTCATAAAGGAAAACTCATTTTCGGAAAACTGGATGACAAAAAAGTAGTCGTCATGCAGGGCCGGTTCCATATTTATGAGGGCTACACCCTCTGGGACGTTACTTTCCCCGTACGTATTATGAAGAGGCTTGGTATTAAAAAACTGCTGATCTCGAATGCTGCCGGCGCCATTAATCCGGAATTTAAAACCGGGGAGATCATGCTCATTGATGACCACATCAACCTGCAGGGAGGATCTCCTTTGGCATTTCGGGGAGTAGAGCATTTGGGCACGCGGTTTACCGATATGAGCGCACCTTATGACCAGGAAAGCGGAAGGATCATGCAGGAGATTGCCAAAGAGAACAACTTCATTTTGAGAAAAGGGGTGTATGCCTCTGTGGTAGGGCCACAGCTAGAGACAAGAGCAGAATACCGCTATCTCAAGACAATTGGTGCAGATGCCGTGGGAATGAGTACGGTTCCCGAAGTGATCGTGGCCAATCATCTTAAAATTCCGGTAGCCGCCGTTTCTGTGCTGACCGATGAATGCAATCCCGATGATCTTCAGCCTGTCGATATTCAGGATATTATTGAAGCCGCCGGCAAAGCAGAACCTCAAATGATCACCCTTTTCAGGGAATTGATTAATAGAATTGAATTAAAACCGGCAGAATAATGCAGGAACACGTGGTCATCATAGGTAACGGAATTGCCGGCATCACTGCCGCAAGGCATATTCGGCGAATTTCGAATAAAAGGATCACGGTGATCTCTGCGGAAAATAAATATTTCTTTTCGCGTACTGCCCTCATGTACGTGTACATGGGACACATGAAGTGGGAACACCTGGAGCCTTATGAAGAAGGGTTTTGGGAAAAGAACAGGATCGAATTAAAGGAAGCTTGTGTGGAGAAAATAGGACCCGGTTCAAAAATGCTACTTTTGAGTGGTGGTGAGAAAATGAGTTATGACCAACTCATCCTCGCTACGGGATCTGTTCCGCGGAAGCTGGGCTGGGAAGGTGAAAACCTGAGGGGCGTGCAGGGACTGGTTTCCAAACAGGACCTGGAGCTGCTGGAAGAAAACACAAAAAGTTGCCGGCACGCGACTATTGTGGGTGGCGGACTCATTGGCGTGGAACTCGCTGAAATGCTCCACACCCGGAATATTCCAGTGACTATGTTGATCAGAGAAGATGCCTTCTGGCGAAATGTCCTGCCCAAACAGGATGCGGAACTGGTCTCCCGGCATATAGAAAGTCACGGCATAGAGCTGCGACGGAATACCGAACTTAAGTCGATATCCGGAGAGCAAAGAGTAAGCGGAGTGACCACCTCAAAAGGAGAAGAAATTCCTACAGACCTTGTGGGGCTAACGGTAGGAGTGCAGCCAAATATCACATTTTTACAAGGTTCAGGAATTGAAACTAATAATGGAATCCTGGTAGATCCTTTTTTGAAAACCAATATTGAAGATATTTATGCAATTGGCGATTGCGCCCAGCACAAGGAACCTGTGGCGGGAAGAAAATCTATTGAAGCTGTTTGGTACACCGCCAGGATGATGGGCGAAACCGTCGCGCAGACCATTTGTGGAAATCCTTTTAAATATAATCCCGGCAACTGGTTCAATAGCGCCAAGTTCTTTGAGATCGAATATCAAACCTATGGCAGTGTTTCGGCAGACCCTGGGGAAAATGAACAGCATTTTAACTGGCAGCACCGGGATGGCAAAAAAGCGATAACTATAGCCTATAATAAGAATTCAGGCCGATTTCTTGGGATCAACAGCTTTGGAATTCGAATGAAACATGAGGTGTTTGACAGGTGGCTTACAGAAGAGCGACCAATAGAATATGTTTTAAGAAATCTGCGCCAGGCCAATTTTGATCCCGAATTCTATGACCGTCACGAGAAAGCGATCTTTAGTAGTTTTAAAAACAAAATATTGAACCCACAGACCTAACAGGTCTCTGACACCTGTTAACTCTGAACAAATCACCATATGGCAACAGTACACCGTGACATGTCCCTCACAGGGGAGCCTCCAAAAGGACTTTCGGCTATTCAAAAGATCGCCACAGGCCTGGGCTGGACAGGAGTATTCTTTTTATTCCTGAGCATTCTCAATGTGCCCCTCCCCTCTTACTTTCTCTGGATTTCCCTGGGATTGATCGCCGCCGGAGTGGTGATCTTTGCCAATGATCAGTACCGCGGAAAACCGGAAGGCATAAAAAATGACGGCGTCTGGTTCAAATCCATGACTTCCCGCGGCATGATTGCGTGGGGTGCAGGGATCCTTCTAACACTTTTTTATATCATCCTTTACTGGCATCCAGAATACCTTGGTTATAATTCAGACGGGGAGAACACAGGAATTGTTGCTCTTTTTGATCCATTAAGCAGAATGATCAGTGGGAATCCGGCGAGTCAGTGGTTTGTTTATGGAACCCTATACACCCTTGCAATCCTTGCTTTTGGTTACAAATTTCTGCTGAAGTACCGCCACAATAAATACGAAAAGCTTAGAACCTTTTCCGTGATGTTCTTTCAGCTGGGTTTTGCTTTTTTGATCCCTGAGATCCTGATGAGGCTAAACCAGCCCTACTACAATCCTAATGTCATATGGCCGTTGAATTATGATCTTTTCGCAGGTTATAAGCTTAATGAATTCTTCTCGGCCGGAACTGTGGGAATGGTCATGCTCGGCTTCGGATTGGCTTCCATCTTCCTGATAACTCCCATTCTCACCTATTTCTACGGAAAAAGATGGTACTGTTCCTGGGTATGCGGTTGCGGGGGGCTCGCCGAAACTGCCGGGGATCCTTACCGGCACCTTTCAAGTAAATCCCGTAAAAGCTGGATGCTCGAAAGATGGCTAATCCACACCATCCTTGTGCTGGTAGTGATCATGACCATCGCGGTAGTTTACAGTTTTCTGAATGAGAATCCCGGGCGATACTGGTTGACAAAAGATGCTTTTTTGTTGGGATCTGCAGCATTTTTAAGCCTGCTCTTCGCGGGTATCATGATCTTTAGGAGAGAACAATTGGCCAAAGACGCAAAGTATGGTGCAGTGGGTTACTTCGTGATCGTTCTGGCGATAATTGGATTGTATTACTCCAGCGGATACACTTATGGAAACCTTCTTCGAGAGTGGTATGGTTTCTTTATTGGAGCGGCCTTTTCAGGAGTAATAGGGGTCGGTTTTTATCCCATTTTCGGGAACCGGGTTTGGTGCCGCTTTGGCTGTCCCATGGCAGCTATCCTGGGGATGCAGCAGCGGCTGTTCTCCCGTTTCAGGATCACTACTAATGGCGGTCA
>CAZNFK010000143.1:0-4434 GCA_964572365.1 uncultured Flavobacteriaceae bacterium
TAAAAAATTAAAGTTATTATCCGGTCTGAGTGAGTTCGGAGGTCTTGTTCACAACTGGTTATATCAAAACGAATATAATCATTTATCCCTTAATCTTGCCGGATAACAACAGGTGGTCTGTGTTTTTGCCGTTTTCCATCAGCTCCTTTATCGTTGCATCCAACGGGCTCTCGATCTTTAAAAGATCCTTCCGCGAAACGTGAGTGTAGATCATCGTGGTCTCCGGCTTTGAATGCCCCAGCAGGGTCTGTATGTACCGCAGGTCTATCCCGTTCTCCAGCATGTGCGTGGCAAAAGAATGCCGTAAAGTGTGCGGCGTGACCCGCTTGGTGATCCCCGCCCGCTTGCAGGATATTTTTAAGAAGGCCCTTATGCTCTGCGCACTGTAAGGCCCGCCATATTCCCCCTCGGCAAAATATTCCTTAGGGCTGTACGTGCCCAGGTAATTACCCAGCAGGGGCACCATGCTCTCGGCCAGGATCACCACCCGGTCCTTTCGGCCCTTGGAGCACCTAATGAAAACCTGCCGGCGCTGCAGGTCGATCTCCCGCAGCCTAAGGTTCAGCAATTCTCCCACCCGTAAGCCCGAAGAATAGATCATGCCCAGGATCGCCCGGTGTTTTAAGTTACGGGTCGCCCTTAGCAAACCTATAGTTTCCTCCTTTGAAAGTACCGTGGGCAGGTACCGGCTTTTCTTTGGCCTGTGCAGGTGCGTGGTGTCCACTTCCGTCTCCCGGTACAGCTCCAAAAAATGCTTCACGGCACTAATGCATTGCCGGTGACTGCTCAGGGAATAATCGGCCGCCGCGATCTTTTGCTCTACAAAAAGTTCAATATCACGCGTGGTAACTTCAGTCAGCGGCTTCTCATTTAGAAATTCCACGAACTTCAGGATGAACTGGTAATAGGTGCGTATACTGCTTTCGCTAAGCCGCCTTCCGCGCAAATAATTCACATACTCGTGCAGCATCTTCTTTTGCTCCCGGCTGTAGACCGGCTTTTCCACCGGGGTAACCGTTTTTTCTGCGGAAGGATTCTCCAGTCCCGAGTAATCAATGAACCACCCACGGGAGTTAAGGTGCTTAAAAAGTTTCTTTTTATTTTCTGCGGAAAATGCCACGTAAAAACAGCGGTGGGTGCGGCTCCATTTGATGCCCCCTAATTTCATGATATGCTCCTTTATCTCCCGGTCAAACGGAAAAGAGACCGATATCTGCCATTCGCCCTTGTGCTGAAGGGGGAGAAGCGTAATTTTTTTCATGTGCCTGATTTTCAGCCTAAAATACTGAAAAAGAACATCCAAAAATGTGAGTTTATTCTGATGTCTTCCGGCTGATCTTTAACCTTTTAGGACAGTGCGATGGTCTGAATTCGTACCCACATGAAAAAGCGATTTTTTTACTTTTCGACATCCTCTTCACAACGCTGCCGAATGGTATCCAGCTGGTCTTTGTTGATCCATCCCATTCCCAGGGCGTGCCGGGCAGCGGTAAAGGTGTCGGGCAGGAGTTCCATTTCGGTATCTCGCAGGTTCATCTTCTTTTTGATCTCCCGCACTTCCCCGTCACGCTGATCGGGCGATACATCGCGAATGTAAACCGCCAGCAGCCTCTCGGGATACTTTTTCTTGATCTTTTCATAGACCTCTGGGTCTTGCTGCCCGCTGTCGCCAATGCAAATGAACTTTAGATCTGGATAGGTCTCCAGGATCTGGGTGATCTTCTCTTCTTTATAGTTTTGCGCTTTGGTAGTAAAATGACCGGAATCAAAGCTACTTCCCTTATCCTTAAGCAGAAGCGGGCCTTGTGGAATGTCGTGGTACTGCATGAAATTCACCAGCAGGTCGTATAGGTTCCATTCACTGCCCGACACGTAGAAGAGCGGGTTATTTCCCTTCCCGTCAGATCCCTTTAGCAGGGCCTGTAAAAATGCACCAATTCCTGGGAACGGCGTCCTGTCAGATGCATCCTGCAGCAGCATTATTTTCAGCTTTTCAAAGAAGTGGTTCATCTGCGAGATCATGACCGTATCATCAATGTCTGATATTACCCCGAATTCAGGATCCTTCCCCGGAACGAAAATGTGGCCTTCAGCTTTCCGGCGGTCGTCTTCGGTTTTGGTTTCCAGCAGTTCCAGCTGTACCTTTTTTCCGGCTTTTTGATAATCTATAGGCTCCTCAAACCTGAACTCCACCTCAAAAAATCCTTCGGCATCGGTTTTTGTTTCTATCTCTCTTCCGCCGAAAGATGCTTTGATCCCAATATGCGGGATCTCATCTGTCTCATATCTCTTGTAGGTGTCCTTTAGATGGTCCGCCACAGACCGGTCCTGGGGTTTGTCGATGATCTTCTCTTCCTCTATCACCCTGCCTTTGATAAACACGTAGCGATCATTTCCGAAGCCATAGAATGGGAGGATTTTGATGGCCTCCATGAGGTTAAAACGTTCTTTAAAGGCCAGCTTTGACCGCGTTAAAAGATGTTCGGCTCGGGACAGGGAGTCCTTTAGCTTTCCTTTCGAGATGGTACGGGTCTTGGCCATAAATGTTGGAATATGTTAAAGCTGCCTTCTACAGCTCTCCTTTAAGATACTCTTTTTTCAATAAAGTGACCAAAATACCTTTAGAACTCTAAAACTTTCAGAAATAAAATTCTGAAAATAAAAATATATTCTTAAGTAAATAGTATTCACATTTGCCGGCCGTTTTGAGAATCCTTGCTTCGCCGTGTTGACAGGCGTTGATGAGGATCAACTGTGCAAAAGTTGGGGATATTCCCTTAAACGTGTAGAAATATTCCACGTTTCCTTTCAGCCGCCGGGGATATTATCCTTTTTTAAAAGGTTATGCGGGAATGGTACGTGGATTGCTAAGACTGGCAGGAGTCCCGCTGTGAAGGAACAGCCGCTCCAAACAAGAACAATTAAAATAGAATACTAAGAATGAAAAGTGAAACCATAGCTCCAGATCAATTAATGCCTACTGCAGAGAATTCTGCTTTTAATGAAAATTTAGCTCCACAGGAAAAAACAAGAAATTTAAAAGGTATCCTTGTACGGGCCAGCAGCCTGGCGCTGCTTATGGGAGCCGCGTACCTGGTCTATGCCCTGCAGGGGGATTTTAGCCGTTACAATCTCGACGGATTAGATTCTGCCTGGGGAACTGTATTATTGATCATCACAGGAGCGCTGCTCTTATTCAGGACCGGATTTTTCTTCTATAACCTGTACCTGTACCTGCGTTACAAACCGGTTGCCTCTGTTAATGACGAGGAACTGCCCACTTGTACGGTGATCGTGCCGGCATATAATGAGGGGAAACAGGTTTGGGCTACCTTGATGAGCCTGGCAAAAAGTGATTACCCTTCAGGAAAATTACAGCTGCTGGCCATTGATGACGGGAGCAAGGATGATACCTGGGAATGGATGCTGAAGGCGAAGCAGGACCTGGGAGACAGGGTGAGCATTTTTCAGCAACCCGAAAATAAAGGAAAACGTCACGCTCTTTACCGCGGATTCAACATTGGAACCGGGGAGGTCTTTGTGACCGTAGACAGTGATTCCGAAGTTTCTAAAGATACCCTGCGAAATCTCGTGAGCCCTTTTATGGTGAACGAGAAATGTGGTGCGGTAGCCGGAAATATTCGCGTGCTCAATAATGGGAAAAAAGCCCTGTTGCCCAAGATGCTTGATGTGAGTTTTGTATTGAGTTTTGAGTTTGTACGTTCTGCTGAAAGCAGCCTGGAGTCGGTACTTTGTACTCCGGGAGCCCTGGCTGCCTATAGAAGGGAAGCGGTGTTTGGTTGTCTTGAGGAATGGATAAACCAGACCTTTATGGGACAACCTTCAGATATTGGCGAAGACCGCGCGATGACCAACATGATCCTGAAGCAGGGCTACCACGTGCTCTTCCAAAGAAACGCTTACGCCTATACCAATGTACCTGAAAAGTATACCGGACTGTATAAAATGTTCATCAGGTGGGGGAGAAGTAATGTTCGTGAAAACCTGGCTATGGCAAAATATGTGTTCACAGATTTCAGGGAAGGTTCGAAAGCCGGGTCAAGGCTCCTGTTCCTTAACCAGGTGTTGAAGCTGGTGATGAGCTATCCTTCCATCCTGCTGATGCTGTTCTTTATCTCGATGGACCCGATTCTTTTCCTCAGTTCAACTCTTCTGAGTATCCTGATATGGTCCAGCTTCCCGGTGCTGTTCTATGCGAAGAGATATAAACTGTCTGAATCGTTCTGGGCATATTCTTACAGCATTCTCTATACCTTCGGCCTGTTCTGGATCACTCCTTATGCCATCGCAACGGCAAGTAAAAGGGGATGGCTTACCAGGGGTTAATTCTGAAGATTCAAAATTCAAAATTCAGGATTCAAGATTTTACTCAAGATCCTGATTAAGACGAGATATAAAAAAAGGAACCTGGTT
>CAZNFK010000144.1:0-3252 GCA_964572365.1 uncultured Flavobacteriaceae bacterium
GTTAATGGACGGGATGCGCACAGGTATGACCTTGAAGATCTAAATGCCCTCTTTTCTTCCGAAGAAGGAAAGAAGATTAAGATAAGGGTGAGCAGGGGGATCGAAGACCTGGAATTTGAGTTTCGATTGGAAAAATTGCTGTAAAAGAAAAGCCCTTCTTTAACAGAAGGGCTTAAACCTTTTAAATATTAGTTCTTAGCTCTTTGGCTCGAGAACTTTACCTTTAATGGTAAGTTTTGTGGTAGGCGTTTCGGCATTCGAATAGACCATGATGGTCTTCCTGATAGGTCCTACGCGATTGGTGTCATATTTTACACTTATCTGCCCGCTTTCTCCCGCGGCTATAGGAGCTTCAGGTTTTTCAGGGATAGTGCACCCGCAACTTGAGGTCACATCTGTGATCACTAAAGGAATATCTCCGGTATTGGTGAACTCAAAAACGCGCACTCCGTCACTCCCTTTTTCTATTTCGCCATAGTCAATTACGTCTGACTTGAATTCTATTTTAGCCGTTTCCTGTGCCTGCAAGGCAAATCCGGCAAAAATAAAAACAGCGATCGCTATTAATTTTTTCATAGTTTTTGGTTTTATCAGAACTGTAAATATAAGATATCTACGCAACAAATGGCAAATAAAATGTTTTCCATTTCATTGCCTTTTATAATCCTGAAGTTATAATTACTTTTGCCTGATATTCCAAAAACCGCACCAAAGTATGTCTGTAGCATCAAAATACATAGCCCACGAAGTAGAGGAGAAATGGTATAAATACTGGATGGAGAATAAATATTTCCATTCCGAAGTTGACGAAAGAGAACCCTATACCATCGTTATTCCTCCTCCGAACGTGACAGGTGTACTCCATATGGGGCATATGCTCAACAATACCATCCAGGATGTTTTGATTCGCCGGGCCCGTCTTAAAGGCTACAATGCCTGCTGGGTGCCGGGAACAGATCATGCTTCTATCGCAACCGAAGCTAAGGTGGTGGCTAAACTGAAGGCTGAGGGGATCGACAAAAATGACCTTTCCAGGGAAGAATTTCTGGAGCACGCCTGGGAATGGACCCATAAGCATGGCGGGATCATTCTGGAACAGCTTAAGAAACTCGGGGCTTCCTGTGACTGGGATCGCACCAAATTCACCATGGACGATGATATGTCGGCTTCGGTGATCAAAGTATTCGTTGACCTTTATAATAAAGGACATATATATCGTGGTTATCGCATGGTAAACTGGGATCCGCAGGCAAAAACCACTCTTTCTGATGAGGAGGTGGTATACCAGGAGCGTCAGGGTCATCTGTACTACCTGGAATATAAGATCGAGGGCAGCGATGAGAAACTTACCATAGCTACCACGCGACCTGAAACCATTCTCGGGGATACCGGGATCTGCATCAATCCTAATGACGAGCGATTTTTCCATTTAAAAGGGAAAAAAGCCATTGTGCCGCTATGTAACCGCGTGGTACCTATCATTGAAGATGAGTATGTTGACATGGAATTTGGAACGGGATGTTTGAAAGTGACCCCGGCTCATGATGAGAATGACAAGGTTTTGGGAGATAAACATAACCTGGAAGTTATTGATATTTTTCATGATGATGCCAGCCTTAATTCCTACGGAATGCAGTACGAGGGCATGGATAGGTTTGAGGCCCGAAAAGCGATCGTAAAAGAACTGAAAGAAAAAGGGATCCTGGTTAAAACCGAAGATCACCTGAATAAGGTTGGGACCAGTGAACGTACCGGAGCGGTAATAGAACCAAAGCTCAGTGACCAGTGGTTTCTGAAAATGAAGGAACTGGCACAACCTGCCCTTGATGCTGTCCTCAATAAGGAAGTCAACCTGGTGCCTGAAAAATTCATCAACACCTACCGTCACTGGATGGAAAATGTGAGGGATTGGAACATCAGCCGCCAGCTGATCTGGGGGCACCAAATTCCGGCCTTTTATTATGGTGATGGGAAAGAAGATTTCGTAGTTGCCGAAACGAAAGAAGAGGCTTTGGCCAAAGCCATCGAGAAAACCGGAAATTCGGCATTGACCATTGAGTCACTCACGCAGGATAAAGACGCGCTGGATACCTGGTTCTCTTCCTGGTTATGGCCCATTAGTGTTTTTAACGGGATACTCGAACCCGATAATAAAGAGATCAATTATTATTATCCTACCAACGACCTGGTGACGGCACCGGAGATTCTTTTCTTCTGGGTGGCGCGTATGATCATTGCGGGGTATGAATACAGAGGAAAGAAACCGTTCAATAATGTGTATTTGACGGGTATCGTTCGCGATAAACAACGCCGGAAGATGTCCAAATCCCTGGGGAATTCACCCGATCCTCTTGAATTGATCAACAATTACGGGGCAGACGGGGTACGAGTAGGAATGCTGTTGAGCTCACCTGCGGGGAACGACCTAATGTTCGAGGAAGACCTTTGTAAGCAGGGGAGTGCCTTTGTGAACAAGATCTGGAACTCCTTCAAGCTGGTGAAGTCCTGGGAAGTTTCCGAAGAAAAAGAACAACCCGAATCTTCACGGATCGCCCTGGCGTGGTACAAGGCTAAATTCCAGAAGACCCTTGGAGAGATCGAAGATCATTATAAGAAATACCGCATGAGCGATGCTTTGATGGCGACCTACAAGCTGGTGTGGGACGATTACTGCTCGTGGCTGCTGGAGATGGTGAAACCTCCTTTCGGGGAAGCTATGGATAAAGTTACTTATGATTCAGTGATCTCCATTCTTGAGGATAACCTGAAGATCTTACACCCATTTGTTCCGTTTGTTTCTGAAGAGATCTGGCAGGCTCTAAAAGATCGATCTAAAGAAGAAGCTTTGATCGTTTCCTCC
The DNA here is from genome assembly GCA_964572365.1 of uncultured Flavobacteriaceae bacterium. Lineage (GTDB taxonomy): Bacteria > Bacteroidota > Bacteroidia > Flavobacteriales > Flavobacteriaceae > Salinimicrobium. The sequence goes on from CAZNFK010000144.1 coordinate 2,861, forward strand.
TGGCCAAAAATAGAAGAATTTGATGCCGGGGTGATCGATGAATTTGCTGTGGCTGCTGAGGTTATTTCGGGAATAAGAAGTATCAGGAAGGAGAAGAACATCGCGCATAAGGACCAGATAGAACTGCAGGTGCTCAATAATGAAAAGCTTCCGCAGACCTTTGATCCCGTTATCAGGAAGATGGGGAATATTTCTGAGCTAACCTATGTAGACCAACAGGTACAGGGGGCTTTATCTTTCAGAGTGAAATCGAATGATTACTTCATTCCTGTGGCTGGCGCCGTAGACCTGGATGCTGAAAAAGCCAAGCTGGAGGAAGAATTGAATTATACCCGCGGCTTTTTGAAGTCGGTAGAAAAGAAACTTTCCAATGAGCGGTTTGTGAACAATGC
>CAZNFK010000144.1:3352-4431 GCA_964572365.1 uncultured Flavobacteriaceae bacterium
ATGAATTTGGCGTTTGTAATTTAGAATTTAGAATTTAGAATTTGGGATTGGGGGTTTGGAATTTCCGGCTATGCCGTAATATGCTTATTCACCAACTCGATATATTTCTTCTTTGCTTCTTTGGTGCTCATGCCTTTGACCTGAAGGAGAGCGTTGAGTTTGAAGGCATTTCTCACATCATCCTCACCTGAAGAAGGGGTGTAGATGCCTTCCTGTTCGGTGGCTTGTTTGTAGTAGGCGTAAAACTGCAGCATGATATCGGGTGGAAATTTCTGATTCGTCTTACTTGCCTTTTTATAGGCTTCCAGGAATTCTTTGTCAATTTCTTCCGAAGTCATAATAAAATTAAAAATTGGCATTGATTAGGAAATTTTGGCGATCACACTTAAACCACCCTTTACTTTCTGGTTAAGTTTTACTTCCAGAGGGGTTCCTAAAGGAAGAAATACATCTACCCTCGAGCCGAATTTTATGAATCCGCTGTCACTTCCCTGTACCACTTCATCGCCTACTTTAGCGTAGTTTACGATCCGTTTGGCAAGTGCCCCTGCAATTTGCCTGTAAAGGATCTCACCTGCAACTTCATTTTCAACTACCACAGTAGTGCGTTCATTTTCTTCGCTGGCCTTGGGGTGCCATGCCACTAAATATTTTCCCGGATGGTACTTGCTGTATCTCACCGTTCCGCTAACAGGATGTCTCGTAACATGCACATTGATGGGTGACATGAAAACGGACACCATTAAACGTTGGTCTTTGAAATATTCCTTTTCATAAACTTCTTCGATCACCACCACTTTTCCGTCAACCGGAGCAACTATGTGCGCGTCATTGAGCTGGGTGTCCCTCCTGGGGTTTCTAAAGAACTGAATGATCAAAAAGAACAGGATAAGTGTTCCAATGAGGATGGCCTGTTTGATCCAGTCAGTGAAAATGAATGTATGTGCGACCAGGTTAACAACGATCAATAAGATCACTGCTATGGCCATTATTTTATATCCTTCTTTATGAAACATAATTTAGTAATTGTAAAAAGGCGTAGACAAAAGGGCTGGCAAAAATAATACTATCCAGCCTGT
>CAZNFK010000145.1:0-4336 GCA_964572365.1 uncultured Flavobacteriaceae bacterium
TACAGGATGAATGACCAGATCTCTGCCGAACAATTTCTTTCTATAAAAAATGGTAAACCTATAAATGAAGGCAGACATAAATTCTGGTATGAAACAGGCGAACCATTTTACCAGATCGAGTATGAGAACGGGAAACGGGATGGAGAATTGATCGCCTGGTGGCAAGACGGCACAAAAAGACGACACGACTTTTACCGAAATGACAAATTCAAATCGGGCACCGTATGGAATGAACAGGGGAAGGAAATTGACCATTTCCCTTACTGGACGCCCGCCTCATTTCCCGGAGGTAATGAAGCGCTGCAAACTTACCTGAAGGACAATATTCCGGTTCCTGAAAAACAAAAAAAAGGAACTACTGTTAAGGTCGCGCTTGTTTTCACCATCAATGAAGAGGGAATTATTGATGACATAAAGGTAATTGAAGGCGCACCACAATGGTACAATGCGTTAGCAGTACAGGTGCTCAGCAATATGCCGCGGTGGCAGCCTGCGCATTTCTTTGGAGCACCTCAAAATACCCGCTTTGGCCTACCTATTAACTTTGTAAATAAACACTTTCCGGGATTTTTTAAATTAAGGGATAAACAAATGCTTTACAGTTCGTTACCCACAATGCTTCTTACCAAAAAAGTTACCTTTTACCTGCTTTAAAAAGGGATGAATTTTTCTATTTCCCAGTTCGGATCGTCATTTTTTGAATGATAAATATCATAGCCGAAAGAGACTTAATGATCGGCCATTTTTGTATATTTAATTACATCCATTTTTGGACACGATGAGTGTCTGGAACAAAATTTTTGCTTCTCCTCCCGAAGCGGCAATTAGGCCTCAACTACCACTTCTCTTCGCCTTCTGATTATTGTAATAATTCCTGTTTCCCCCGAAACTAACATCTAAAATCAATCGAAATGAGAACGTTTATTCTTTTTGTGGTTTTAATTGGAACTTCTTTCCTTCAGGAAAATTCATTAATTGCAAAAAATTCCGGTTTCGTACCGTGCGTAAAAGCGGTTAACCAGGATTCAACCCAATATTTGATAAACCTGGTCAAAGAGGCGGCTGAAATCGTCCACACCCAGGGTGAAGCAGCTTTTAAGGAATTCCGGAAACTGGAAAGTCGCTGGAGAAAAGGAGAAACCTATATTTTCATTTTAGACAAAGACGGAAAAATGCTTGTCCATGCCGACCCCGAAATGGAAGGAAAGAACCAGCTGGAACTGAAGGATGTCAATGGCAAACCCATTATTAAGGGGCTACTGGCAGCCGCTACGGCCCTACACGAAAAACAGGGAGGCTGGTTCCATTATCAGTGGCCGGTACCAGACGGGCTTCTTCCACGTTGGAAAAGCAGTTATGTGCAATTGGTCGAATCGCCGGAGGGCAAAGAATATATCGTAGGCAGCGGAATGTACAATGACCGTATGGAAAAGGAATTTGTAACCGCCATGGTGGAAGATGCAGTAGCACAGATCGAAAAGGAAGGAAAGACTTCCTTCGAAAAATTCTATGACCCTGCAAGTCCCTTCCTGGTGAAGGACACCTATATATTTGTTCTGGATACCAACGGGGTAGAACTGGTAAATCCTGCCTTCCGAAACCTGGAAGGGAGAAATCTTATGGATCTTAAGGATACTGAAGGGAAGTTACTGGTGCGGGAAATGTTTAAATCGGTAGAAAAAGATTCAGCGGGTTGGGTAAATTATATGTGGCCAAAACCCGGAGACAATCTTTCCACCCAGAAAACCACTTATGTGAAAAAGGCACAGATTAATGGAAGTTGGGTATTGGTTGGAGCAGGCGTTTACCTTCCCGGTGCCCCAAAAACTGCTTTGAAAAGAGATGAGATCACCCCTTTTGACCTCAAAAATTTTGTGACCGATGCAGCCGAAAAATTGGAAAAACAGGGGGAAAAGGCATTTTCAGATTTTAGGATGAAAGATTCCCAGTGGTTCGAGGGCGATAAATATTTATTCGTTTGGGATCTTAACGGAAAAAGGATCTTCCACGCAGCTAATCCTTCAATAGAAGGAGAAGTTGTAGATGGAACTACAGATGCCCTGGGCAGGCCTTATGGAAGAATGTTCCTTGAAACTGCTTCTTCCCCGGCAGGCGAAGGTTGGGTTCATTACGTTTATCCCGAACCCGGAGATATTTTCCCCGCCTGGAAATCAAGTTACATCAAAAGGGTAACCTTTCCTTCAGGAAAGGACTACCTTGTGGGTAGCGGGATCTACAATATGGAAATGGATGAGATCTTGATTGAGGGCATGGTGGCGCAGGCAGCTGCCTTGATCAAAGAGCAAGGCCGGGAGGCTTTCGATGATCTGAGAAACAAAAAAGGGCCTTTCTTCTTTATGGATACCTATATTTTCGTTACAAGCCCAGAGGGTACCGAGTTGGTAAACCCCGCTCAGCCTACTCTTGAAGGCAGAAATTTAATAGACCTGAAAGACCTTGACGGGAATCCTGTTGTGCAAAAGGAGATCAATCTTGCCATGGAAGAAGGCAGCGGTTGGCTGGAGATGACCTGGTTCAAATCCGGAACCAATACGCCCGCTCCGAAAATGACCTTTGTTAAAAAAGCCGAAGCAAACGGCGAAACCTTTATTGTGGGTTCAGGTTATTATCCGGAACAAAATTGAATTCAAATAGAAAAGTTATGGACTTGGGGTGTACCACCCACTTTGATGAGCCTTCGTCAAAAGATACTTTGCAGGAGTCATTTAAATAAGTGCTGAATATTAGCAAGCATCCATTTTAAAATTTCGTACATTTAATTCTCTCTCCAAAAGAGTATCGCACTTTATCGAACCTTTTGTTCGAATGATGTTTTGTTCCTTATGGAACTTTCGGTAAGCCCCATAGAATTGAAATGGAGATCCCCATATTTCCAGTCGGTAATGCTTTAAATGTGCTCCCCGTTAAACATCAAATCCAGAGTCATGATAAATGAAACAATACTGAAGGAATTCCGTACCGGGATAAGAGGAAGAATTATTGAACCCGGAGATGAGGAATATGAAGATTCACGCAAAGTGTATAACGCTATGATCAGTAAAAAACCACGAATGATCGTAGAGTGCGTTGACGTAGCAGATGTAATACTGGCGGTGAATTTTGCAAGAGAGAACAAGATTTTGCTTTCCATTAGAGGAGGAGGACATAATGCCGGTGGCCTTGGGGTTTGTGACGACGGACTCGTGATTGATCTTTCGATGATACGATATACTCGAGTAGACCTGCACAACAAGTCTATGACGGTGGGAGGTGGCAATACCTGGGGAGAAGTGGATCATGCGGCTCACGCCTTTGGAATGGCTACCCCCAGTGGGATCATCTCGACCACCGGAGTGGGAGGATTGACCCTGGGAGGCGGTATGGGTTACCTTACCCGAAAATACGGTCTGAGTATTGACAATCTTCTTTCTGTAGATATGGTCCTGGCCGATGGGAGCTTTGTTACAGCCAATGCCTCAGAAAATAAGGATCTCTTCTGGGCCATAAGGGGTGGTGGCGGAAATTTTGGAGTGGTCACCGCATTTACCTTCCAACTACATGAGGTAGACGAAGTAGTTGGTGGTCCTATGCTTTATGAGTTAAGCGAAGCCGAAGAAGTCCTCAAGTGGTACAGAAAGTTCATCAAATATGCTCCGGATGACCTCTACGGATTTTTTGCTTTTTTAACCGTTCCTCCGGGAGACCCATTCCCAGAACATCTTCACTTGAAAAAAATGTGCGGAATAGTCTGGAATTATACTGGACCCAGAGAACAAGCAGAAGAGGTATTTAAACCGGTGCGAGAATTTAAAGAACCAGCCCTGGACCTGGTAGGACCACTGCCTTTCCCTGCTATTCAGTCAATGTTTGATCCTTTATACCCAAAAGGCCTGCAATGGTACTGGCGTGCAGATTTCGTGAATGAAATTCCGGATGAGGCTATAGAAAAGCACAAAGAGTTTGCGGAAAAACTTCCCAGCATGCTTTCTACGATGCATCTCTATCCCATCAATGGACAGGCTGCACGAATAAATGATACCGACACCCCTTGGAATTACAGGGATGCAACCTGGTCTATGGTAATAGTAGGAGTAGATCCAGATCCTGCAAATGCAGAAAAGATCACAAAATGGACCAAGGACTACTATGATGCGCTGCATCCATATTCTGCCGGAGGTGCCTATGTGAATTTCATGATGGACGAAGGAGAAGACCGCGTGAAAGCCACCTATGGTATAAATTATGATCGTCTTGTTCAGATCAAGAACAAATATGATCCCCAGAACCTCTTCTGCATCAATCAAAATATCAAACCTTCTTTGGAAACGCAAAATGA
>CAZNFK010000146.1:0-4310 GCA_964572365.1 uncultured Flavobacteriaceae bacterium
GTTTAGGAAATCTTAATAAATCAAATGTAGTAAAATAAACGGGATGTGAAAAAAGTAATCTGACCTCTCAAAAAGCCTGTGAAATCAGCCCTTTTGAGAAGTCCATGAATACATTAAAAAAATAAAAAAGCTGTTAAAGAAATCCCTTCAACAGCTTTTTTTTATACTCTACTTTCAATTACTAAAGTCCGTCTTTTCTCGCTTTTCGCTCTTTTTCCTGTGCGTCAACCACGGCTACGGCGGTCATGTTCACCATTTCTTCCACACTTGCCCCTAACTGCAGCACGTGAACAGGCTTGTTCATTCCCATGAGGATCGGTCCTACAGATTCGGTTTTATTCAGCTCTTTGATAAGCTTATATGTACTGTTACCGGAATCCAGGTTCGGGAAAATTAGGGTGTTTACCTTCATGCCTGCCAGCTTGGAAAACGGGAATTTCTTCTGAAGCATCTCTTTGTTCAATGCAAAGTCGGTCTGCATTTCCCCATCCACAACCAGGTCGGGATAGAACCGGTGCAGGTAAGCCACGGCTTCTTTCACTTTTTCGGCATTCTCATTCCTTGAAGAACCAAAGTTGGCGTAAGAGATCATGGCCATTACAGGTTCCATTCCAAACAGCCTCACGGTACGTGCGGTCATCTGCGCGATCTTGGCAAGTTCTTTCGCCGAAGGATCAATGTTAACCGAGGTATCACTTATAAAAATAGGACCGCGGGAAGTGTTCATGAGGTTTGTTGCCGCTACCTTAGAAACTCCTTTTGCTTTTCCAATTAACTCCAGCATCGGCTTTAAAACTGTAGGATATGACCTGGAATAGCCCGATAGCAGTGCATCGGCATCACCGGCGTTCACCATCATGGCCGCGAAATAGTTCCGCTGGCGCATAAGCAGTTCCGCATCATATTTAGTCACCCCTTTCCTGTTCCTGGTTCTCCAGTATACTTCGGCATAGCGGTTACGCCGGTCATTTTCATCATCAGACTTGGAATCGATGATCTCCACCTCTTCTGCATGGAAATCGATCTCGTGCATGAGTTCCCTGATCACATCCCTTCTCCCCAAAAGAATAGGAATGGCAATGCCTTCATCATGGACGATCTGTGCTGCCTTAAGAACATCCAGGTGATCTGCTTCAGCAAAAACAACCCTTTTCGGATCCATTTTCGCACGGTTCATCAACAAACGGGTGATCTTGTTATCGTTACCCATTCTTTCCAGTAACTCATCTTCGTACCGCTCCCAGTCAAGAATAGGATTTTTGGCCACTCCCGATTCCATTGCCGCTTTGGCAACAGCCGGTGGCACTTCGGTGATAAGTCGGGGGTCAAAAGGTTTCGGAATAATATAATCTCTTCCGAAGTTAAGTCGCGTTTCCCCGTAAGCTATATTCACCTGCTCGGGAACAGGCTCTTTGGTAAGCCTTGCCAGCGCCTTTACAGCAGCCATTTTCATCTCTTCGTTAATCTTGGTGGCACGCACATCAAGCGCCCCCCTGAAGATGAACGGAAAACCCAGCACGTTGTTCACCTGGTTAGGGTGGTCACTGCGGCCGGTAGCCATGATGATATCCTTTCGGGTAGAAACGGCGAGGTTATAGTCAATTTCAGGATTTGGATTGGCCATGGCAAAAACGATCGGGTTTTTTGCCATTTTCTTCAGCATATCGGGCGTAACGATGTTCCCTACGGAAAGTCCGAGGAAAACATCAGCCTTCTCCATCGCTTCAGCCAGGTTCTTATATTGTTTTTTAACTGCGAATTTCTGCTGCAGGTCAGAAAGGTCTGTTCTGCCGGTATGTAAAACTCCATTAACATCAAACATGACGATGTTACTAAGTTTCACACCCATTGCCACGTATAGATTGGCGCAGGCAATAGCCGCCGATCCCGCACCGGAGATCACCACTTTCACCTTACCAATTTTTTTACCTGCCAGCTCCAAAGCATTGATCAAAGCAGCCGAAGAAATGATCGCTGTACCGTGTTGATCATCGTGCATTACGGGAATATCCAGTTCTTCCTTAAGCCTTCGTTCTATCTCAAAGGCCTCGGGCGCTGCAATATCTTCCAGGTTGATCCCACCAAAAGTGGGAGCTATGTTCTTGACGGTATTTACGAAAGCATCCACATCTTTTGTGTCTACTTCAATGTCAAAAACGTCAATATCGGCAAAAATCTTAAAAAGGAGACCTTTTCCCTCCATAACCGGTTTGGAGGCCTCGGGACCAATATCGCCCAGGCCAAGCACGGCGGTACCATTAGAAATAACCGCCACCAGGTTGCCTTTGGTGGTGTATTTATATGCGTTTTCTTTGTCTTTATGGATCTCCAGGCAGGGTTCTGCAACTCCGGGGGAGTAGGCAAGTGAAAGATCTCGTTGGGTGGAATATTTTTTTGTGGGCACCACCTGTATTTTCCCGGGGTGCGGCTTGGCGTGGTAGACCAGGGCCTCCCGCCGTTTGCGTTCGTTACTCATAGTTCCCGTATTTTTTCAGGACATAACAAAGGTATGTTTTTCTTAATTAAATGGTAAGAATTTCAGGTAAAGGATATACCGATTTTGCTGTTAAAAAACGGTTTCAGGAGGGACAAGTTTGTCCAGTTTCTCAATATATTTTTCTGGAAGCAATTCAAGGCCCAGTTGATAAGAAGCGTTCATCCAGCCAAAGCCCGAGGTGGTGATATAATCAAATTCAGTTCCCACATTGCCATATTCAGCATACACCTTGTGCGTAGTATTGATCACATCATATTTTTCGGGAATGGTGCCGTTGTAATCCACTGCGTTTTTAGTGATCATCCACAGCCAGCGATAGATGAGCTCATGTGCCTCCTCTTCATAACCATAATTTAATAGTCCTTGCCATAACAGCATCTGGTGCGGCGCCCAGCCATATGGATAATCCCATTGCCGCTGCACCTCATTGGTCGCGGTATTTTCTACGGAAGATTTCGCGCTTGCCAGAATCCCTCCTTTTGCCTTAAGATTATTCAGCAGGTTGAAGACCATTTTCTGAGCCTGTTCTTCGGAAGCCAGTCCTGCCCATAAAGGATAGAAATTTGTGGCGGAAATATACCCTGTCTTTTTCCCTTTTTTGAAGTTGTAATCAAAATAACTTCCTTTTTGATCATCCCAGAGAAAAATGTTCATCAGGAGCTTTCGAAAATCAGCTTTTTCACGCCAGTACCCCGAAGTATAGGACTTCCCGGAAGATGTCAGGAAATGGCCGTCGAAATTTTTTCCGATTAAAAACTGAAAATCCTTTTCATATTTATACAATAGGGAATTAAGGTCAACGGTGTTCAGGTAAGCCGCCCTGTTTTCCAGCCTCCATGAAGTATCGTGTCCGCTTTCCCGAACGCTACGGTCATGCACGAAATATTCATCAAGTTCCCTATCCTGTATTTCGCCCGACTTATATTTTTGTTCAAATTCAGAAACCAGTAAACTATGTTTCGCTGCAAATTCCTTTAAAACCTCTTCAAAATGCCCTTTTTCGGTCTCGGGCGGGATACCTATTCCCTGTGCGAAGTAGCGGTTTAGTCCATTTTTGGTCAGTCTTTCCCCCTGTTGCATCCACACTTGCTCATACTCGGTGATCGCGGCATCCAGGGATTTTCGAAGCCCTGCCGTATCCTTTTCTTCCATCGCATCATATACCTCTCTCACAAAGGAAGACATGAAGGGTGGCTGGGTGCGAGTGAGATAGTAGGAGCGGTTGGCGTTCAGGATCTTTCCGTAGTGATCGATCTGGTAAACAAAATTATCGACCATGGCCTTGGCCAGATCGACTCGCCCGTCAATGAGCAGCCCAATTCCTTCGAAGTAACTGTCCCAGCCATACATTTCATTGAACCTGCCGCCCGGAACCACGAAGGGAACCCCTTTGCCATTTTCAATTTTCAAGGCAAGTAGTCCGGGTTTATCATTGATAGATTTAACGTATTCGGGATTTATTTTCTGCGGAAGGACGACTACTTCGAAACCGGGAAACTCTTTTTCGATATTCCTGAAGTATGCTATTCCGACAGTATCATCTGCCGGAACATAAAGCCGCTGCACATCTCCTGAAGCTTTGGTATCAGAAAGAACTTTTTTCAAGCCTTTCCTATCTATGGTGCGGGTAAGGTCATCCCAAAACTGCTCTTTGATCCTTCGGGATATCCGGGCAGAAGGCGCTTCTTTAACTTCCTGAACAGTGATCCTTAGTGTCTCCTGCTCCCGATCCCTTGCCATGGCCAGTTCCTGCAGCAAGTTGGAGAGGTGATAGATCTCTTTAACCTCCAGGGAATCTCCCGAAGAAAGAGGT
>CAZNFK010000147.1:0-4294 GCA_964572365.1 uncultured Flavobacteriaceae bacterium
TCAGTATCTCCTCCTTTATTAATACAAGGATTATCACCTCCACCAGGAGTGTCATCACAAACATCTCCTATGCCGTCACCGTCTGTATCAGTTTGATCTGGATTGGCATTATTGGGACAGTTGTCATCATTATCACAAACTCCATCACCATCCATGTCTCCCTCGGGACAATCGCCACCTCCTATCGGAGGACAGTTAAATCGCAGATGTTCGGAGTTTACGTTATCCTCTCCGTCAAAATTATCCATGATATCCTGGGCGGTAAGTGTACCTGATAGTACTGTACCAGGAGCCACAGTTCCGTAATTTTCTGGCCAGTCGAGAAGAGTTACCTCGTAATATAGATAAGGCTCATTAACGTCTTCGTTATCTGGAAGTATGAAACAAGTTGGCTCGGCAAAGTAATCTCCGGCTTCATTTACTCCGGTTTCAGGTGTAACACCAGTATATAAAGGTGTTCCTGTGTCGTCTGTACCCCACCAGATATTCACACTGTAATTGGCTGTGTAGTGTTTTCCATTTTCTGCCGGTGGACAGTAATTTGCAAAGAAGCAGAATTCTACAGCTTTTGTGGGAATAAGTTCGAAGAACAAGTATCCGTATTGATTAACATCTCTGTCATCAAAGCACAATACAGAAACATCTACATATTTCTTAACTCCTGCACCAAGATTGATGCTTAATGGAAGTGGGTCATCAACAAAATTTGCCATTTCACTACCGGTTTTTGGAGCCAGCCAGATGGGATCTCCTGCTGCGTTGAATACAGCGAAGTGTTCAAGAGAATAAGTACCGGGGTCTAACTCCAATTCGGGAACTTCTTCGGTAAATACTTGTCCAGCAACAAGATCCACTCTAAAAGGAGCCCCTTCGGCACCAACGACTTCGGTGTCTCCTTGCATTAGAATGATCTCTACATAAGCGGCGTCATCTTCACTACAAGCTGGAATATCTCCTATAGCTTGTTTATTGTTGCCCTTATCTGCAAGGTCCTGAACTATTGCCCCAAAAGACAAAGTAGCTTTCTCGTCGGAGCTCACATTATTTTCGTCCTTACTACAGGCGTAAAATAACAATGCGAATACCCCCATAAACGCAAAGAAAAATTTAATTTTTTTCATAATTGAAAAGGTTTTTGATTAATAAATATTTAGAATGGTTAATAAACTTTTTTACTGCACGAATGCCTTTATTTTCAGCTTTTTCTTACAAGCATTTTAAATGTAGGATTTATCTTATTCCCCATCAATGGGGGAAATCCCGTAATTTGGCCTTAATCCTTATATTTCTATCATATTATGGTTAAGAGCAAAAACAATACTTTCTACGATAGTTCCCGAATGGGTCCTTTTTATAATATTAGACCTGTGCTTTTCTATTGTTTTAGTAGATATGCACAATGCCTCCGAAATTTCTTTTGTTTTGTATCCCTTGCACAACAAGGTGATCACTTCTTTCTCCCTTTTGGTGAATTCCGTCTCCTCATGATCTTTAGCACCTGAAAAATAGTTTTCAACATCTGGAGAGGATGATCCAATTTCTTCGTTTATAAGAAGCTCCTTACCGGTAAAATTGATCATAATCACCAGCTGTCCTCTTAATGTCTTATCTAACTTTGAAAAAGTGAGTTTCGCCTCCCTTAATTTGCCATTCATCTGTAAAGCAGCGGTAGTGCTGGCTTTCATATGTTTGCTTTTGTCAAACTTTCGCAATATCTCTTTGATCCTGAACCGATTCTTTTCATTAATGAGATCGGTTAACTGAACCTGGTTGGGTTTGGAAACAAAGAAATCCCTTTTGAATGCATCGTTCATAGCCACAATCTTCTCATCCTGAAGCAGGATCACAGGGTTCCCCAAAAGATTGAAAAGGCCCATAAAAGCATCTTTCCAGTAATTGGTGAGACAACGTTTCATTTTAATAGTGTCTTCGATTTGCTCAACAAGCTCCTTGCAGGAAGCTCCTCGCGGAAGCATACCATCTATATGATCTTTGTATTTTTTATGGAGATTTTGTTTATCTTCAGGGTTTACCAGAAGAAAGAGAAAACTTTTATTGAGAAAGTGGGTGGATTTAAAATTTGAAAGGTTGCGGAGTGAATCCGTTTCTAGTGAAGAATAATCAATTACCACAACATCGGGAAGGTAACTTAACGCTAAAGGATAGCCAGCATGAATACTCTTAACGGTAGTTATCTCGTAGAAATGACAGGCTTCGTTGTCAATGTCTGAGGTTAAATCTGAATTCTTGGTAATTAGTAGTAGTTGTTTCTTTTCCATAGTTAGTTGTCAACCAGTTTTTCCACATTTGCTTTCACTTACTGAAAGATCTTACACACCATACTCTTATAAAGCGGTTGTAGAGGGACAATGTCCAAGGATAACTCCCTGATTACAAGAGTAAAGGTATGCCTTCTAGTTTAAAATTAATCCTAATTTTATGTGGTATTAGTCTGACAATTAATTAGTTAAAATTGCAGATTATCCATTATATTATGTTTAATTATGAAAAAATTCATCCTTTAAGTGCAGGTTTATGATAAAATTGGAAGGAAAAACATTTTGATTTGTAGGAAGGCTTTTCAATAGTTTAAGAAGGCTTTTGAATAGTTTAACAGGATAAGGGTTTCTTTCTTTAATTTATACAGTTTCAGTACCTTTGCCCTCTTGAATAAATTTATGGCTGTTACTGAAGAAAATATCGAGATTTTAGGGGCACGCGTGCATAACCTGAAGAATATAGATGTAAGAATTCCCCGGGAAAAATTAGTGGTCATTACCGGACTTTCGGGTTCGGGGAAATCCTCCCTGGCCTTTGACACTATTTACGCCGAAGGACAACGCAGGTACATCGAAACTTTTTCTGCCTATGCCCGGCAATTCCTTGGCGGGCTGGAACGGCCCGATGTGGATAAGATCGATGGCTTATCCCCGGTGATCGCTATTGAACAAAAAACCACCAGTAAAAGTCCGCGGAGTACCGTGGGAACTATAACCGAGATCTATGACTTCCTTCGCCTGCTTTTTGCACGTGCCAGCGATGCTTACAGTTATAACACGGGCGAAAAGATGGTAAGCTATGGAGATGAACAGATCAAGCAGCTGATCATTGAAAAATTCAGTAACAAAAGAGTAAATGTTCTTGCCCCGGTAGTAAGGTCCCGAAAAGGGCATTACAGGGAGCTTTTTGAGCAGATAGCCAAACAAGGTTTTGTAAAAGTAAGAGTGAATGGGGAAGTAAGGGATATCGTAAAAGGCATGAAGCTGGATCGCTATAAGACCCATGATATTGAGATTGTAGTAGACAGATTAAAGATCACCACTCCGGAAGAGATAGGGAGTCGATTGGGAGAAAGCATTAAGACAGCTATGTATCATGGAGATGATGTGTTAATGATCCTGGATCAGGATTCTGATGAACTTAAATATTTCAGCCGAAACCTAATGTGTCCCACCACAGGGATCTCTTATCCCAATCCAGAGCCGAACAACTTCTCTTTCAACTCTCCAAAAGGCGCCTGTCCCGTTTGTAACGGAATAGGTACTCTTCACAAGGTCAATCCAGATAAGATCGTCCCCGACAGGAAAATGAGTATTAAAAAAGGGGCTTTAGCACCTCACGGGCCGCAAAAAAAGAACTGGATCTTTAAGCAACTGGAGCTTATTGCAGAACGTTTTGAATTCTCTCTGAATGATCCTATTAAAGACATTCCGGCTGCAGCTCTGGAAATGATACTTTACGGAGGCAAAGAAAAATTTACAAAAGAATCAAAAACTCTGGGGATCACCCGGGATTATAAAATTGATTTTGAAGGAGTAGCCAGTTTTATCGAGGAGACCTATAATAAGAATGAATCTACCTCGTTGCGGCGTTGGGCTAAAGAGTACATGGACAAGATCATTTGTCCTGAATGTAACGGCAGCCGCTTAAAGAAAGAATCCCTTTATTTCAAGATCAATGAAAAGAGCATTGCCGATCTGGCTCAAAAAGATATAGTGAATCTAGCCGGGTGGTTTAAAGAACTGGAACCGGAGCTTTCAGAAAAGCAAAAAAAGATCGCTTCCGAAGTGATCAAGGAGATCAACGTAAGACTTCAGTTTCTTCTTGACGTTGGGTTGGATTATCTTTCCCTTAACAGGGGTTCAAAAACCCTTTCGGGAGGGGAAGCCCAGCGTATTAGGCTGGCCACTCAAATTGGGTCACAGCTTGTAGGTGTCCTTTATATATTGGACGAACCCAGTATAGGACTCCACCAGCGGGACAATGAAAAGCTCATTAACTCTTTGGTCTCTCT
>CAZNFK010000148.1:0-4234 GCA_964572365.1 uncultured Flavobacteriaceae bacterium
TTTCAATTCGGGATAAGCGACTCCTACGTCGCTGCTTCGCATCTCCTTGGATCTGCTTACATTGACAACTTCTTGTATTTGTTCATCATTTGCACCCCATGTACCAGGGTCGCACCACCTTTAATGGCCGCCCCTACATGTACAGCTTCCATCATTTCTTCTTTTTCGATCCCTCTTTCAAGTCCGTCTTTGGTGTAGGCGTCAATGCAATAAGGGCATTGTACTACGTGGGAAACAGCAAGTGCTATAAGAGATTTTTCTCGTGCAGAAAGAGAACCTTCTTCGAACACCTGTGAATAATAATCAAAGAATTTTTTACCCAGCTCTTCGTTCCAGTCTGTTATATCTCCAAATTTTCGGAGATCGGCAGGATCATAATATGTATTAGACATGATTGCTTTTTTGATTTCGAAGATACAATATTCAAAAGGATCATTCCTGGTTTGATGTCATTGCCGGTTTATCATAGAGCTTTCTCCAGTCTATTTTTTGCAACTTCTTCAGTAATTCCTCCTGGGGTATTTTACGCGGAAAATGGGGCAGACTTTTTTCTGAACCTGTAAGGGAATATCCAAAAAGTTCCATTAGGAAACCGGCTTTTCCAGTAGCTACCCTCTGCCGGTCTTCAGAAAGCTGATCGACCCATTTTCGTCTTTCACCTTTTTGAAGGTGCCGCGGACTCTGCTCTTTCATGTTGGAAAAAGAAACTTCTTCTTCTATTTCAGTCTTTTCCGAAGCACTTAGGGTGATCCCAAGGTAATTGAGCAGATCTTGGAGTTCATTAGGAAAATCCTTCAGCAGGCGTTCGTAAAAAATGAAATGCAGGTCCAGTTTTTCATGGTGGAGCAGGTAATTTCCGTAGAACCAAACCCATTGGTGCAGTAATCTCTCATATTCGCCCTCCAAAAATTCTTCGGGGGAAGCGTAAGGCGAAGGATAATGTTCCTGCATATAAGGGGTAAAAGCGAACCTCGAGGCAGAAAGTGCCCTGTCTCTGGGATCCCGAATGATGATGATCTTTTTATCAAATTGTTGAAAAACTTCCGAAGTCTTATTGCAATAGGTAGAATGGGTCCACGCCAGGGTGGCTTTAGAGGCATACTGCTGAATATCGCTGATCTCTTTTCTGAAAATCGAGCTTACCCTGTAGAAATTACCTTCTTCTTCAATATCAAGCATATCTATCCCGGCCTGCTCCTTGAAGCTGAGTTTTTTGAGCCTCAATTCATCATATTCAAGTTGTTGCTGAATAAAACTGCGCGTACAGAGCTGCTTCTTATTCAGGATATTCTTTAAAATGGTGTGAAGCCAAAAACTTCCTGCTTTTGGAGGACTTACCTGAAGTATGTTCATGAGTGTAGCAATTTTTTAGATAAGCTAAAAAAAATTACTGAAAGTTTCTTATAAACGATCTCTGAACGTGAAATTTTAAAGATCCAACCAGTCCTTAAAAGCGGAAGCTTTACTGCTGCTGATGATCTGGTCATCCTTGAGCCTCGGCTCGACTGTTAAATGCAGCCGCCCTTTGAAATAGGGATTGGCCTCTTTTACGGCATTTATGTTCACAATGATCTGCCGGTTAGCCCTAAAGAAAATTTTCTCATCCAATTGCTGCTCCAGCTGGTCGAGGGTGTAATTGATCACAAACCTGCTGCCTTCAAAATTCACCAGTAAAACAACTCCTTCCTCGGCTAAAAAATACGCCACCTCTTCGGAAGGTATAGTTTTGATCACCTGTCCCGATTTCACCATGAACCGGCTCTTTTTAGAGGAGGCAGAAGTGCTGATGAGATTCTGAATATTCTGAAGTTCCCGGGAAAGACTGTTCTGTTTGAGACCTTCATACTTTTTTATCGCCTGCTCCAGGTCCTCTTTTTTAATGGGTTTCAAAAGGTAATCTACACTGTTCACCTTAAAAGCCTCAATGGCATATTCATTATATGCGGTGGTAAAGATCACCGGACTTTTCACTTCTACCTGTTTAAAGATCTCGAAGCTGCTGCCGTCAGAAAGGTGAATGTCACAAAGCACCAGGTCAGGAAATTGATTTTTCTGAAACCACTCTACACTTTCCTCAATTGATTCGAGTTTAGCAAGGACTTCTGCCTGCGGCCTTATCTTTAGCAGCATGTTTTCAAGCGCATCAGCTGCAAAGGCTTCGTCTTCAATAATGATCGTTTTCATTGGTTTTCCACTTTTAACAGAGGTAATTTCACGATAAAATGGGTTCCAGTTTTTTCGAAATCCGGTTTTTTATCTGAAAGAAAAGAATACCGGCTTTCCATATTCCTAAGGCCGGTGTTGGTAGATTCGATCTGTTCCAGGCGTGGTTGGAGGTTGTTCCTTACCACGAGAATATCTTCTTCAGAAAAAATTTCTATGAGCAGTGGCTTTTTGCGGGTAGAGCCATTGTGTTTTATGGCATTTTCGAGTAATACCTGAAGGGACCCGGGCGGTAATTGCAGCTCTTTTACTTCGGAAGCAATCTGCATCTCAAAATGTACAGATTCTCCAAAACGTGTTTTCAGTAAATAAATGTAGGCATCAATGATCTCAAGTTCTTTCCGAAGTGGGATTAATTGTTCTGCAGAATTGTCCAGGAAGGAGCGGTAAAGTTCAGAGAGTTTACGGGTGAATTCGGTGGCGCGGTCGGCATCCTGAGGGATCAATGAAACCAGTACGTTAAGACTGTTAAACAAAAAATGCGGATTGACCTGGTCTTTCAGGTTTTCCAGTTGGGCCTGGAAATTCTCTTTTTGAAGCCGGGCAGATCGAAGCATCTCAGCCTGCAATTGTTTTTTACTTCTTTCCCGCTCCACAAAATAGTAGAAAAATAGGGAAACTACGATACTAACACCAAAGGCATTTCGTACTCTTATAGGTACAAAGGCTTCGGGCTCAAATAAGAGCCTTAGTGGTATCCAATTGAATATGAAAAAAACCAGAAAGGTAGTGATGATCACCAGCAGCACTTCAAATACCTCCCGAAACGGCGGTTTAATATTTCTGAATTTTCTGGAAGCTGCGAATGAGGAAATCCTTCTATGAAACCAGAAAAGGACTAAAAGAAAACCAAAGGCCAGGATTAATTCGATCAAATTCTCCGGCTCCGGGACTACAAATTTCCCAAGGTTGAGGTAGATGATGAGCCCATATAGCAGCAAAGTTACAAGGGCCGCCTTTCCCACTCTTTTGAGTAAGAGCATAAACCGGGAGCGCAGTGGTTTTCTGCTTTCAGGGTCTCCGTTTTTGATCTTTTTTTCGATTTGTCTGAATTTGACTTGTAGGTAAAAATAGAAAATTTTGAGTTGCCTGCTTCTCATGCTCCTTCAATTGATGGTTAATAGCTTCTTCCGAAGATCTTTAAAAAGTCTAGAATTCTTTTCTATTTCATTCTGTTTAAATCCCATTTCATTGTGTTTTTGTCCGGGTTGATCTGGCTTAAGGTTTCGCAAAGTGCAGATCTACAGCATATTTGCTTCAGAAATCAATTAAAAACAGAAGCGATGAAGTTGTATCAAAAATTTTTATTTGGATTAGCCTTTTTAGTGAACCCCCTTCTTTGGTCCCAGGAAGGCAGCCTTAGTGGCAGCCTTCAGGACCAAAAGGAAGAAACCATTCCGTTTGCCACAGTGGCGGTGATGAAATTACCCGATTCCACAGTTGTGACAGGAACCACCACTGAAATGGACGGAAGATTTGAAATGAAAACTCCTCAAAAAGGGGAATATTTGCTAAGATTTAGTGTCATAGGTTTTCAATCGACTTTTACTGAACCTTTCAGGATTTCTGCACCCGATTTCAAAAAGAACTTCGGAACAGTGATCATGGAGACAGCAGTTACTTCCCTTGATGAAGTAATGATCAAGACCTGGAGGCCCAGGGTCAAAGTTGAAAACGGGAAAATGGTCATGCGGGTGCAGGGTACGGCCGTTGCAGCCGGAAGCACGGCCTATGAAATGCTGTCGCGTGCTCCCGGAGTGTCCGTAAACCAAAACGGAGAATTTTCCATCAATGGAAAAGAAGGAGTGGCCGTGATGATCGACGGAAGAATGAGCTA
The DNA here is from genome assembly GCA_964572365.1 of uncultured Flavobacteriaceae bacterium. Taxonomy (GTDB): domain Bacteria; phylum Bacteroidota; class Bacteroidia; order Flavobacteriales; family Flavobacteriaceae; genus Salinimicrobium. The sequence continues at coordinate 4,061 of CAZNFK010000148.1, forward strand.
TCTCTCCCCAGCAGAGTTACAGGCTATGCTTGACGGAATGCCGGCAGAAAATATTGAGGAGATCGAAGTGATCAACAATCCTTCCGCGAAATACGATGCAGAAGGAGCTGCGGGTATCCTGAACATCAAGCTGAAAAAGAACAGCCTAACGGGATTTACTGCCAGTATCTATTC
>CAZNFK010000149.1:0-4204 GCA_964572365.1 uncultured Flavobacteriaceae bacterium
CGCATCACATCTTCTTTGGTCACTGCCTTGATGTTCGCGATGTCTTTTTCGATGTAGCCGGGATCACCTGCGAAAACATCATATTGTGCCAGCTGGAAAGATTTTCCAAGCACACTGCTTATCCCGTTGTAAAAATCGGTTTCCAGGCCAGCTTTGATACGTTCGATATCTTTTTCGGTCACACCTTCTTTTTCAAAAAGGGTAAAAGCTTCCTTAATTCCCGCTTCTACACTGTCAAGGTCAACACCGGCATTAGCGGTGATCATGATGCGGAATTTTCCCGCGATCTGTTCTGAACTGTTAAAAGCGTAAGGTCTTGAGGTCACTTTTTTCTCTTCCACCAGTACCTTGTAAAGTGGTGCTTTTTTTCCGTCGGAAAGGATCTCTCCAAGGAAATCAAGGGCATAGGCATCTTCGGTATACTGCTCTACCGTTGGCCATACCATGTTCAATTGGGGTGCAGTGGCGAAATTATCTTCATGGTACAAGCGCTTGGTCTCGTCAAGACTTACTGTCTGCACTTCAAGAGGCGCTACTTCCTGGCGTTTTTTGATCTCTCCGAAATATTTCTCGATCATCTTTTTGGCTTCGGCTTTGTCAAAATCCCCGGCCAGCACCAAAGTGGCGTTATTTGGTCCGTAGAACTTGTCATAGAATTCCTTTACATCTTCTACGGTAGCGTTCTGCAGGTCTTCCAGTTCGCCGATCACCTGCCAGCTGTACGGGTGGCCATCAGGGTACAGGTTCTTGTCAAGCACCCAGTTGGTGTGCCCGTAAGGGTTGTTGTCCACACGTTGGCGCTTTTCGTTCTGAACTACCTCCTGCTGGTTGGCAAAAGCAGACTCGGTCACGGTATTGATGAGATAACCCATACGGTCAGACTCCAGCCACATGACCATCTCAAGAGCATTTTTAGGAACCACTTCATAATAGATGGTTCCATCCTGCCAGGTTCCTCCGTTCAGGGTACCACCGGCATCCTGGATCTTTTTAAAGAACTGGTCCTGTCCCACGTTCTCTGATTCCTGGAACAACATGTGTTCAAAAAGGTGAGCAAACCCCGTACGTCCTTTTTTCTCACGGTTAGAGCCTACCCCGTATTGAATGGCTACGGAAACAATTGGGTCTGAAGTGTCCTTGTGAAGCACTACATTAAGGCCGTTCTCCAGCTCATATTTTTCAAAATCAATGGACAGGCCTTCCTGTTCCGCCTGATCTTTTTCTTTTCCTGTGAGGGTATCACAGGACACAAAAGCGAGCATTACCAATGGCAGAAAAAGCACCATCGGGTTAAATCTGATTTTTTTCATAAAAACGAATTAGTTAAAAGATTGCGTAATAAGTGGGTAATCTACTAACAATCTGTCGCATTCAAGATAAAAATGTTACAGGAATATTAAAACCAACCCGAATTTTCATCAGAATTATCCATTTTTCCGTAGAAAAAAGGTCGAACTCTTTCCGCAAAAAAAAAAGCCCTCGTTTAACGAAGGCCTGTTTTCAAAAATGATATTTTGAACTATTATTTAGCGGATACTTCTTTCGCTTCTTCAGGAATATTCCACATTTCCTCGAGTTCCTCAAGGGATTTTCCTTTAGTCTCCGGAATATATTTCATTGTGAAAAGGATAATGATGAGGATGAAACCTGAGAAAATGAAGTAGGGTAATGAACCGCTCCAGAATTCGTTGTTGTTCATCTCACTTTCGGCTACGATCGGGAACAGCTGGGTTACCAGGTAGTTCGCAGCCCATTGTGCGGCAACCGCGATAGACATGGCTACACTGCGAATGGAATTCGGGAACATTTCAGACAGAACCACCCATACAACCGGTCCCATAGACATCGCGAAAGACGCGATGAACAATAACACTCCTATAAGCGATAGAATGCCCACATTACCAGTCATCAAAGTTATTCCCAAAATGATAAATCCGGTCATCATTCCCACAGAGCCTATGTAGATCAACGGTTTTCTTCCGAATTTATCTACGGTAGCCATGGCCACAAATGTGAAGATGAGGTTCACCGCTGCCAGCAAAACTTGCTGCTCCAGTACATCTTCCTGCCCGAAGCCTAATGCCTGTTCAAAAATATCAGCTCCGTAATAAAGTACCGCGTTGATCCCGGTGAATTGCTGTAAGGCAGAAAGTACGGTACCAATCACGATGATCGAGAACACTCCTTTTGCGAATACGCTGAGTTTGACCTTTTTTTCCTCTCTCTGGATGGAATTTTCGATTTCCCTGAATTCTACCGCGGCCATTTCATTTCCGTGAATGCGGTTAAGAACAGTCAATGCTTCCTGCTTGGCACCATGAAGCGCCAGCCAACGCGGACTTTTAGGAACGAAGAACAACAGGATAAGGAAAGTCAAACTCGGGATCAATTCAGACCAGAGCATTAATCGCCAGCCTCGCTCGATGTTTTCAGCTTCGGTAGCCGAACTTCCAATGAAGTAAGTGGCAAGGAACACCACGAAGAAACCTATCACGATCGCCAGCTGGTAGTAAGTCACCAGGGTTCCGCGAATTTTCGCGGGGGCGATTTCAGCGATATAGGTCGGTGCGTTCATTGACGCGATCCCGATCCCAAGACCACCAATGATCCTGAACACCACCAGCAGCGATACCGATTGCGGAAGGAATTCGGGTAAGCCCGAACCGTAGGCAGAAATCGAAAAGAGAATCGCTGAGATGATCAGGGAATATTTTCTACCCAACCAGTTGCTCAAAGGTCCGGCCAGAATGGCTCCAAAAAAACAGCCGATGAGAGCACTTCCCACTACCCAGCCTTTCATCCCTGCATCGAGTTCAAAATACTGGCTGAAGTAATACTGGGAACCGTTAATAACTCCGGTGTCATATCCAAAAAGAAGTCCGCCCAGTGCAGACACAATAGTGATAAGAAAGAGGTAAGATTTATTTTTCATAACAGGTTGTCAAATTTTGCGTAAGGTAATAGTTTTAGGAAAATATTAAGAAGGTTTGGGAATCGATATTTAAAATTAATTGTCATTGGCGGAATAAATTCCGGCTGATTTCTGCATTTGCAAAATTGATTAATAGATGTGAAACTTCAGGTGACTACTGTCATTTTTCTTAATTTGTTTTTTTATCCCGATCAGATTCCAACATTTCGGGGCTTGCCACTGTTCTGAATCCCAAATGTTCATGCGAAGAATCCAGGGAAGTCTGCATTCTCGCCGAGATCCTGAAACTGGAACAATAGGAGTCGTGACATAAAAAGGATCCTCCTTTAATGACCTTTTCGGGCACCTGCGGATTATGCGGATTGTAGGGTTTCTTTGCTCCCTGTGGATTTTTTTGCAGGCCCTTTTCCTGAGATTCTTTATAATAATTGACATTGTACCAGTCATTGGTGAACTCCCATACGTTACCGGCCATATCATATAAACCAAAATCATTCGGCGGAAAAGACTTTACCGGGGCGGCACCTTCAAAACCATCGGCCAGCACGTTTTCTGTAGGGAATTCCCCGTTCCAGGTGTTGGCCATTTCGCTGAGTTTGGAAGCATCACTGCCCCAGAAGAAAACCTCATCTTCCTTTCCGGCTCTTGCGGCGTATTCCCATTCAGCTTCTGTAGGCAATCTTCTTCCCGCCCATTCGGCATAGGCGGCGGCATCCTCGTAGGCTACATGCACCACAGGGAAATCTTCTTTTCCTTCTATAGAACTTCCCGGCCCTTGCGGATGTTTCCAGTTCGCCCCGATCTTCCATTCCCACCATTGGGAAAAGTCGTACAGATTTACCACTTTTTGGCCGGGTTTTTTGAAGACGAGGGAACCCGGCTGCAATAGAGAATCGGCCGGTTTTGGAGTTCCGGGCGGCACCTGCTTTTTTATTTCTTCCCAACTAATTTCCCTTTCGGCCACGGTAACATATCCGGTTGCGTCAACAAATTCTTTGAACTCAGCATTGGTCACTTCGGTTTCATCCATAAAAAATCCGTCAACCTGTACAGGATGTGCCGGTTTTTCGTGGTTCATCGCCATGGAGTCCTTTTCTACCGCGCCCTGCATGAACGTCCCGCCAGAGATCCACACCATGCCTTCGGGAGTTTCTATTCCTTCAGGTTTTTCAGTGATCACTTCCGGCTGTGAGAAAGATTTTCTTTCCTCTTCTTTGCAGGAAAAGCCCACCAGGAGGGAGGCTAAAAAAAGGTATTTTAGAGGGGTCTTCA
>CAZNFK010000150.1:0-4182 GCA_964572365.1 uncultured Flavobacteriaceae bacterium
GGCGCATACGTTTCTTCCCTTTTTTCTGCTTTTCAAGAAGTTTACGCTTACGGGAGATATCCCCTCCGTAACATTTCGCGGTAACATCTTTTCTGAGTGCCTTCACCGTTTCACGGGCAATGATCTTCGCCCCGATGGCTGCCTGTATAGGAATGTCGAACTGCTGTCTCGGGATGAGTTCTTTCAGCTTTTCACACATCTTTTTTCCTATGTCATAGGCGTTATCAACGTGAAGCAGGGCAGAAAGCGCATCTACCACGTTTCCGTTCAGCAGCACGTCTACTTTTACAAGTTTTGACGCACGCATTCCTATAGGTGAGTAGTCAAAGGAAGCATAACCCTTTGAAACCGTTTTTAACCTGTCATAGAAGTCAAAAACGATCTCAGCCAAAGGCATATCAAATGACAACTCCACCCTGTCGGTAGTCAGATAGGTCTGGTTGGTGATCTGCCCCCTTTTTTCAATACAAAGTGACATTACAGGACCTACAAAATCGGCCTTGGTGATGATCGTGGCTTTAATATATGGCTCTTCTACACGGTCCAGACTGGATGGTTCCGGAAGGTCAGAAGGGTTGTTCACCAGGATCACCTGGTCTTTGTTCTTGTGAGTATATGCGTGGTAGGACACGTTAGGAACCGTCGTGATCACGGTCATATCAAACTCCCTTTCCAAACGCTCCTGGATGATCTCCAGGTGCAACATGCCCAGGAATCCACATCGGAATCCAAATCCTAAGGCCGCTGAACTTTCGGGCGTGAAAACCAGCGAAGCATCGTTAAGCTGAAGTTTTTCCATGGAAGCACGCAGGTCTTCGTAATCCTCGGTGTCTACCGGATAGATTCCGGCGAAAACCATTGGTTTTACATCCTCGAACCCTGGAACCGCCTCGGTGGTAGGATGCTTGGCATCAGTGATGGTGTCCCCCACCTTAACCTCTTTAGCTTCTTTTATCCCGGTGATGAGGTAGCCCACGTCGCCAGTCTTTATTTCTTGTTTAGGAACCTGTTTCAGCTTCAATGTTCCTACTTCATCAGCGAAATAATTCTTATTGGTCGCGACAAATTTAATGTTCTGACCTTTTTTAATGGAACCGTTGATCACCCGGAAATAAGTTTCCACTCCGCGAAAAGGATTGTAAACCGAGTCAAAGATCAGGGCCCGTAATGGCGCGTCTACTTTCCCTGATGGAGGTGGTATACGCTCTATAATGGCCGCAAGGATCTCATCGATCCCAAGTCCGGTCTTTGCACTGGCCGGGATCACTTCGGAAGGATCGCATCCCAAAAGGTCGACGATATCATCGGTCACTTCTTCGGGATTAGCACTGGGAAGATCTACTTTGTTCAATACCGGAATGATCTCCAGGTCGTTCTCAAGGGCCAGGTACAGGTTCGAAATTGTCTGCGCCTGAATACTCTGCGCGGCGTCTACTACCAGTAAAGCTCCCTCACAGGCAGCGATAGAACGGGATACCTCGTATGAGAAATCCACGTGTCCGGGAGTATCGATCAAATTCAGAATATATTGCTCTCCTTTATAGGTATAATCCATTTGGATCGCATGACTCTTGATGGTAATACCTCTCTCCCGCTCCAAATCCATACTGTCCAGCAACTGCTCCTGCTTTTCACGATCGGTCACCGATCCTGTAGAGTCGAGCAGCCTGTCAGCCAGGGTACTTTTTCCGTGGTCAATATGTGCAATAATGCAAAAATTCCGAATATGCTTCATGTGTCAATTTCCAAGATAAATTTCCGTTAAGGGAAATATGAATTTAAAAGGTACAAATATAGTTTTTTTTAAGGGCCGTTAAAGAAATATTCTTTCTCTGGAAAGAACCTCTTTTTCCCGATTTTCAGGAGGGTACATAAAATAAACAATACAGAAAATATTCAAGCTTCATTTATGCTTTATTTAAGAATTGTATATCTTGGGAGCAGTTTTAGAAACCTGCTTTTAAAGTAATTAAATCCTCCCCCCGGGCTTATGGAAAATACCCAGACTACTACCAGATCGGGCACGAACCGATCCATCATCATCATTGGTGCCCTCTTCTTTATTTTTGGATTCGTGACCTGGCTCAATTCGGTTCTTATCCCTTACCTGAAAATTGCCTGTGAGCTCAACAATTTCCAGTCTTACTTTGTGGTTACCGCTTTTTATATTTCTTACCTGGTGATGGCTTTGCCTTCAGCATGGGTTTTGCAAAAAACAGGTTATAAAAAGGGAATGTCACTGGGTCTTTTTGTCATGGCAATAGGGGCGCTTATTTTCATTCCCGCCGCCAATGCCCGTACTTATGAATTGTTCCTGCTGGGATTGTTTGTGCAGGGAACAGGTTTAGCCTTGTTACAGACCGCGGCAAACCCGTACGTGGTGGTGCTGGGTCCTTCAGAGAGTGCTGCAAAGAGGATCAGTATCATGGGGATCTGTAACAAAGTAGCCGGAGTGTTGGCACCGATCGTTCTGGGAGCTATTCTCTTTTCTTCGGGTGATAACTTACTGGAGACCGTAGATGCCCTGAGTGGTGGCGAAAAAGCCGCCGCCCTTGATGAACTGGCACAACGTGTGATCAATCCTTACCTGGTAATGATGGGAATTTTGATCCTGCTGGGGATATGGATCTATTTCTCTTCCTTACCCGAAGTTGATGCCGATGCTGAAGATGAAGAACTAGCGAAAACGAACCTATCCAAAAAGAGCATTTTTCAATTCCCTCATGTTTTCCTTGGGACGTTGGCCTTATTCCTGTACGTGGGAGTGGAGGTGATCGCAGGAGATACGATCATCAATTATGCGAATGAATCTCACGGAATTCCGCTGGATGAGGCGAAATTCTTCGCGAGTTTTACCCTGGGAGCAATGATCGTTGGATATATCATTGGGATCTTTACTATTCCGAAATTTATCACCCAGGAAAATGCACTTAAAGTTTCCGCTATCCTGGGGCTGGTGTTTGGACTGTTAGCTATTTTTGCTGATGGATTTACCTCGGTAATGGCCATTGCACTGCTGGGAATAGCCAACGCGCTGGTATGGCCTGCTATCTGGCCTATGGCCCTTGCAGGGCTGGGCCGCTTTACTAAAATAGGATCTTCTTTTCTAATTATGGCCATCGCGGGGGGCGCGGTAATCCCTCCTATTTATGGCTATTTTGCCGATGCCTGGGATCCGCAGCAGGCCTACTGGATCCTCATTCCCTGTTACCTGTACATTCTGTATTTTGCTACGAAAGGCTATAAAGTGAGATCTTTGTAAGAATAAAAAATGCTATGAAAAAAAGAACAACAGAACAGCCTTCCCTTTACGATCACCTTGAAAAGATGAGCACCGGGGAGATCCTCACCAACATTAACCGGGAGGATAAAAAGGTGCCCGAGGCTATTGAACAAGTTATTCCGCAGATAGAAGATCTGGTAGATAAAGTTGTGGAGCAGATCGCCGTTCACAACGGCAGGCTCTTCTACATTGGTGCCGGTACCAGCGGCCGACTCGGAGTGCTGGATGCTTCGGAATGTCCTCCTACTTTTGGGGTTTCAGATAATGTTATTATCGGACTGATCGCCGGCGGGGATGTTGCCTTACGCAAGGCGGTAGAAAATGCTGAAGATGACGAGTCCCGCGCCTGGAAAGATCTTCAGGAATACAACATCTCCAAAAATGATGTTTTGATAGGTATTGCTGCTTCGGGAACTACTCCATACGTCATAGGCGGAATAAAAGAAGCCCGAAAAAACGGTTTGATAACCGGCTGTATCACCAACAATGAGGGATCTCCTTTGGCCGAAGCAGCCGAATTTCCCATCGAGGTCGTGGTGGGGCCCGAATTCGTCACCGGCAGTACCCGAATGAAATCGGGCACGGCCCAGAAGTTGGTTTTAAATATGATCTCGACAGCTGTCATGATCAAGCTTGGCCGCATAAAAGGCAATAAAATGGTGGATATGCAGCTCTCGAACAAAAAGCTGGTAAGCAGGGGTGAGATCATGCTGATGGAGGAACTACATATTTCTGAACATCTCGCGAAAACCTTGCTCTCCGAATACAAAAGCGTGCGTAAGGTACTGGAGGTGTTCAAGAACAAACCCCAAAATTAATTTTGTTTATACTTTTTTGAATCCTCTGTTGTTATACCTAAAAGCTGTTGCTTAACCTCAATTCCTGAACCTCTATATGTT
>CAZNFK010000151.1:0-4179 GCA_964572365.1 uncultured Flavobacteriaceae bacterium
TCCTTTTTAAGGGTAAGGATCTCACGGGCGGTGATCTCAATGTCACTGGCCTGTCCCTGTGCCCCGCCCAAAGGCTGGTGGATCATGACTCTTGAATGCGGCAAACCGCTTCTCTTTCCTTTTTCACCTGCACATAATAGAACGGCTCCCATTGAGGCGGCCATTCCGGTACAAATGGTGGCTACATCGGGTTTTATGAACTGCATGGTATCATAAATTCCCAGGCCGGCATACACGCTTCCTCCGGGAGAATTGATGTAAATCTGGATATCCTTGGAAGCATCTGTGCTTTCTAAAAACAACAACTGTGCCTGAATAATATTGGCTACCTGATCGTTAATGGCGGTACCCAGGAAAATGATCCTGTCCATCATCAATCTCGAGAAAACATCAAAAATGGCGATATTCATTTGCCTTTCTTCGATGATATTGGGGGTCATCCCCAGCGGGTTCATACTGCTTATTATCTGGTTATAATAATTGGAGTTGATCCCGTGATGCTTGGTAGCATATTTTTCGAATTCTTTTCCGTAATCCATTTAAAAATCTTGTTTTTCTATTTTTCTGTTCTAATGGTTTCCGGCTGTCGGAGACCATTGTATTAATTGCCAAAAAAGGCGTTATCCCAATAGATTCGGAATAACGCCCTTAAAGATAACTATTAATTTATAAAAGTTCTATTGATAAACCTCTTTAACAAATTCTTCATACGTTACCTCTTTCTCCTCAAGGTTTACCTTCTCCTTGTAGAGTTCAAGTAACTTTTGATTCATCAATTGCTCAGACAAACGCTTCACCTCATCCTGGCGTGATAGGATACGTGCTGCGATATCGTCAAGTTCCTTTTCTTCAGGGTTCATTTGGCCAAATTGCGCCATTTGTTCCTTGATCCTTTCTTTGGCGAAAGCCTTAAGATCTTCGAATTTAACCTGCAGGTCATGCTCAGCGATCAATTTCCCTTCAATCAACTGGAAACGCAGTCCTTTTTCGCTTTTTTCGTATTCCTCTTTAGCCTCTTCTTCGGAAAGTTCTTTTTCTCCCGCTGTCTGGATCCACTTCTGAAGGAATTCCTTCGGAAGGTCGAACTTAGTGTTCTCGATCAGCATCTCAGTCACATCATTCAGTAACTGTTGATCGCTTTGCTGTTCAAACTGCTTGGCTGCATCTTCCTTGATCTTTTCTTTCAGTTCGGTTACTGAAGTAACTTCCCCTTTTGGGAAGAGCTTATCGAACAATTCCTGGTCAAGATCGGCCAGTTCCTGTTGGTTCACTTCAGAAACGGTGAATACCACCTCAACATCAAGGCCATGGGCTTTATCATGCTCCACCTTAAGGAAATCCATAAGATCGTGCTCATCTTCAAAAAGACCTTTGGTCTTTACCTTGATCACATCACCGGCTTTGGCCCCGATGAACTTATCTTTGTTCTTCTTTCCTTTTATTTTTTCTAACGGAAGGGTTGTGTTAGCATCAATTCCTTCTTCCTCATTTTTGAAAGCCCCGGTCACCTGATCACCTTCTTCGGCAGTTTCTTTGGAAACAAGTTTTCCATACTGCTTCTGAATGGTCTTGATCTGGTTCTCTACCATTTCATCACCGGCAACGATCTTGTAATGAGTGATAGGTTTTTTGTTATCGAGGCTTACTTCGAACTGCGGAGAAAGTCCCAGTTCAAATTCGAAGGTATAGGTTTCGCTGTCCCAGTCGAAATTCTCCTGTTCTTTAGGTAACGGGTTTCCAAGAACATCCAGTTTCTCTTCGGTAAGGTATTTATTAAGGGCATCCTGAAGCAATTTGTTCACCTCATCTACCAAAACTGCCTTCCCATACTGCTTCTTCACCATCCCCATAGGCACATGCCCTTTTCTAAAACCGGGAATATTGGCATTCTTTCGGTAATCTTTTAAAACCTTTTCAACTTTGCTGCTGTAGTCTTCCTTGGCTATATCAACCTTTACTACCGCATTAAGTTCATCAATGTTCTCTCTCGTTATATTCATTATAAACTCTTATAAAAATTGGTTTGCAAAAGTACAACTTTTTTAAGAGCAAGCAAAGTTTCAAAAACCTGAAATTCAGAAGACTTTATTTCCTTTCGGCTAACGAGAAAAGTAGGGATTGGAAAATGGATAGCAAAATACTGAACAGTACCGCGATCCAGAATCCCGAAACGTCAAAACCATCTACAAAAGCATCGGCCAGCAGGATAATAATGGCATTGATCACGATGAGGAAGAGCCCGAAGGTGAGAATGGTCACCGGCAGGGTAAAAAGAACGAGAATGGGTTTTACGATAAGGTTAAGCAGAGCCAGCACCAGGGCGACAATGATAGCGGTGAGATAACCCGCGACAGTCACACCCGGAAGAAATTTGGCAAGGAACACTACCACTACGGCGGTGAGAAGAATTCGAAGTAAAAAGATCATATTGGTTAAGATTTTAACCCCAAGATACACTTTCAAAATAAAAACGCCGGAAAAAGTTTCCGGCGTTTTAAAATATTTAGGAGTACTAACCTTATTGAGATACGGTGTTGCTCACTGTAATAGTTCCATAATTTCCAACGTTTACTTTAGGCACAGTTGCCCCGTAGGTTTCGTTGATCGCTTTGATCATACGATTCGCCAATAAGGCAGAAGCCCGTGGAGTAAGGTGAATTCCATCAAGAGAGAATGCGCCTCCTGTTGCAAATTCTGCAGTAAGCACACCTTCATCAAAGGGAATTCCTCCAGAAGCAAGCTCCTGGATGATCGCATTAACATCTACATAGGCCAATCCTTTTGATTGAGCAATAGCCTGAATGGCAGCGTTGAACTGAACACGTGCGTTGTTCAGGATCTCTACCTCATCTGCAGTCAGCACATACTGGTCGGCCATTGGAAGGGTGATCCCTCTAACTGCCAGTTTACCGGCCTCTTCCTGAGGCAATCCTAATGCCATCCAACTTGCAACTACTTCTGCATCTATGGTTCCAATGGCAGATGAACTTGTCAAAAGAATACGATCTTCTGCGGTAGCTTGACGAACCTGACCATATTGTTGAGCATATTGTTCTGCCAAAGGTTCAGGATAACCCATTTGTAGCATTAATACTTGTTTAAGTTGGGCTGAAATATCGGTTAGAGCTTCATCTTTAATTACAAGAGGACTTGCACCTGCAGGATTAAACTCGATCGAGTATGGAGTATCTCCATTTGATTCATCTATTTGACGAATAGCCAAAATAGCATCATTTAGTCCAGCTTTTATTTTATTGCCATCTTCATCAAATTCACCCACAAAGGCTTTATTTAAGTCTGCAATCATAGGTCCAAAATCAGGGTTTGCAGGACTCAAAGGCGCATAAGGCACGCGCGTGAAGAAAGGCGCCACGGTAACATCAGGCACCGCGTTCACCACTCCTTCTTCGGCACCGGCGGCAATAAGGGCATTCACAACATTGGAGTACACCCCGGCAAACAATTGTGGATCTGTAATATCATCAGGACTATAAGTTGCAGCATTCAAATTCCCGGTTTGAGCAATTCCTGTTCCTCCGGAAGTTGCGAAACTTAAAATATCATTTTTTCCTATCCATAGACTAAAGAACGTTGGGTTTTGCGCAACCGCATCTCCAAGAATGGTCGCGTTGGGCGCAGAAGCCATCCGCACAAAATATGGGTTGGCAGTTCCGGCCAGGATTCCTTCGGCATTACCATAGCCCTCTGCAAACAGATGAAAACTTTTCATTCCCGGCACTCCCATGTTGTTGAAAGGACCTGAAAGCACATTTGTCACCTCTGTAGTCGGGGTCTCGTTTAGATTCTTCGGCATCGGATTTCCCTGAGCATCAAAAGCAAGAACCAAACGAGTATTAAAACCAGGAAGTTGATCTCCATTCAGTAAAAGTCCTCCATAATTATCTGCCATTAATGGCTGGGTGAAATCACCACCCCCGGCTTTAGCGAATTGCTGAGCCATGATGTTGGGATAAGAAGCTTCCTGGGCCGAAATGTAAAGTGCATTATCGGCATAACCTGAAGTGATGGAATTTCCTATCGCTACAAAGTTAGAGAAATCGGCTTCCCCGCTGGTATACGCATCAGTCGCGTCTACCGGATTTTCGAATTCCGGCTCGCAGGCTACCATTCCCAGGGCAAGAATTCCGATGTATTTTATATAATTTTTCATTGTATAGA
>CAZNFK010000152.1:0-4136 GCA_964572365.1 uncultured Flavobacteriaceae bacterium
CAAGCGCAACAAATGCCCCAGTTTACGCAGTACATGTATAACACGATATCTATAAACCCGGCTTATGCGGGTAACAGGGATGCACTATCTATTGTGGGGCTTCACAGAAGTCAGTGGTCGGGAATAGACGGAGCGCCTGAGACTCAGACCCTGTCCATTCACTCTCCGCTTAGAAATGAAAAAGTAGGGATCGGGCTTTCTGTGATCAATGATCAATTAGGTTATGAAGACTATACTTATGTGTATGGAGATTTTTCCTATACCATCAATGTTGCTGACTCCACTACTCTTTCCTTCGGAATTAAAGGAGGAATGAGTTATTATAACCTTGATGAAGACCTATTGGGAGCTGTGGATGACCCATACCTGAATGGTGACACTTTTAACCGATGGACTCCTAATATTGGTGCAGGTTTGTACCTGTCTGCTCAAAAATGGTACATGGGACTTTCAGCTCCAAGACTGCTCAATAATGATAACAACGAAAAAAGCGAATTTGTTGCACTGGAACAGGTCCATTATTACCTTACGGGAGGTTACGTTTTTGATCTTGGCGATCAATGGAAATTGAGACCTACTGCCCTTGCTAAAGTTACAGATGGCGCTCCACTCTCGGTTGACATTTCAGCAGCAGCTATTTATGATGAGAAACTTTACCTGGGAGCTACTTACAGGATAGATGACGCAGTAGGTGCTTTTATAGACTTCCAGGTGCTGCCAAGCTTCAGGGTAGGGTACGCTTATGAGTATACGTTATCAGACCTTCAGGATTACAGCAATGGGTCACACGAGATCCTTCTTATCTATGAGCTCAGGTTGAACAATACCAAATACAAATCCCCAAGATTCTTCTAATAAAACTAAGGCATTATGAACAAAAAATACTTACTACTTCTGTTGCTTCTATTTTCTGCTTTTGCCCTTACTGCCCAGTCGGGTAAACAGAAAAAGGCAGACCGCCTTTATGAAGACTTTGCTTATGTAAAGGCCATCGAGGTCTATAAAGACCTCGTGGAGCGCGAATATAACACGACCTATAACCAGCAACGAATAGCTGACAGTTATTACAAGTTGAGAGATCCGCAGAACGCTGTGCAGTACTACGCACAGGTGGTAGACAAGCCAGAGGTATCTCCCGAAGCTTATTACAAATATGCCCAGATGTTGCGCGGCATGAGAGAATATGATAAATCACGGGAATGGTTGAAAAGATACCAGGAAGAAGCAAAAAATCCTAAAGCGGTTGAAGAACTGTTAGACCCGGAGGCTATCACTACCTATGAAGGTTTGGAAAGTTTTAGAGTGCAACCTTCTGGAATGAATTCCCAGTACAGCGATTTTGGAACTTTTGTTTCAAAAGGAACAGTCTATTTTGTTTCAGCTCGCGGCGAAGCAGATACCAGGACAAAGATCTATGACTGGACGGGAGAGCCTTTTTTAGATATTTATAAGACTTCAGAAAATGGTTCTGTAAATGCAGTTTCCGGAGAGGTCAATACGGTGCGGCACGAAGGTCCGCTGACTATTTCGGCTGATGGAAAAACGATGTATTTCACTCGAAATAATTATAAGGATAACCGTAACGGTAAAAAAGATGAACAGGGCGTTAACCACCTAAAGATCTATAAGGCAGAGCTGGTAGACGGGAAATGGGATAATATTGAAGAACTTCCTTTTAACAGCGACACCTACTCTACAGGTCATCCAAGCTTATCGGCAGACGGAAAAACGTTGTACTACGCATCAGATGCTCCGGGAGGTCTCGGAGGGTCCGATCTCTATAAGGTTAGTATTAAGGAGGACGGTTTCGGTACTCCCGAAAATCTTGGCGCTCCAGTAAATACTCCTGGAAATGAGGTTTTTCCGTATGTAGCTGAAAATGGGAATTTCTACTTCTCTTCTGACGGACATAAAGGATACGGGCTGCTTGATATTTTTGTTATGACTTCTGAAGCTCCCGACAAAATTCAGAACCTGGGAGAACCTATCAACAGTAGTTTGGATGACTTTGGATTTTCATTTTCTTCTGAAGACGATACCAAAGGCTACATATCTTCCAACCGCGAAGGTGGAATGGGTAATGACGATATCTATGAAATGACCATTCTTGCGCCTTTAGTACTCAAAGGACAGGTTACCGATTCAATTAACGGAAAACCTATAGCTAACGCTTCAGTTCGTTTGATGGATGAAAACGATCAACAGGTGGCCTATTTAGAAACCGATGAAGAGGGTAATTACGAGACAGAGATCGCGAGAGACAAGATTTATCCTGTAGAAGCCAAGCACATTAAATACAACACCAAGAATGAAGAAATAAATACTTCAAACATGGACGACCGCAAGGAGCTGGTTTATGATATTGAACTTTCCCCTATTCGGGATGTGGAATACCTGGCAGAGATCAATAAGATCTACTTTGATTTCGACAAATCAAACATACGTCCAGATGCTGCCAAAGAACTCGATAAATTGGTTGACCTGATGAAAAATGATTACCCTGACCTGGTGATCGAGATCGGTTCCCATACCGACAAGCGAGGTTCTGTGGAATACAACCGAAAATTAGCCGAAAGACGTGCGCAATCCACCTATGATTATCTTGTGGAACACGGTATTGCTCCCGAAAGGATCGTGACCTACAAAGGTTATGGTGAAATGAAACCAGATGTAGACTGTTTGACCTGTAATGAAGAACAGCATCAGTTAAACAGAAGGTCTGTCTTTAAGGTTGTAAAAATGGAATAATCTTTCCATTACATAATCTAACCAACCACCAAAGGAGGCTCTAAAGAGCCTCCTTTATTTTTTCACAGCCATATTCATACTCCATCTTTTAAAGTTCTCCTCCATGGAAGGAAGATTCCCGGCAAGGAAACACCAAAAAATTCTCCAGGATCATACCAGGAAGCAAAATAAAAGATGGTGAGTTATAGTGGACTGATCAAACTTCGGAATGTGAACAAAAAAAGAGGCTTTAAAAAGCCTCTTTTCAGGTATCATAAAATGAAAATCAGTGGAAATCCTTATTTATTTTCTTACGAAGATGTTGGTAAAATACAGTTTCCCGTCTTTACCTTCTTTGACAGAGATCCCAAAATGGGTATGATCTCCTATCATATTCTCCCGGTGACTGTCGCTCTTTATCCAGGCATTAACCACCGCTTCTGCAGAACTGTATCCAAAAGCAACATTTTCGCTCACCGCCTTAGCTTTTTCTGAATTAACCAACGCAGTATAACGGCTCGTGAAATTATCATGGCACACTTCATCATTATCGATCATATGAACGTTATGAGCAGCTGCCTGTCTTGAACCTTCATCGAGTAACTGAAGCTGGGAACTTCCGTTTTGATCGCGGTAAGCATTTACCAGGTCAAGGATCTCGGTTTCAATAGTTGTGTAACTCACGGGGTCAACTTTCACCGTTAAGTTGGCAGTTTCCATTTCGTCGATATTTTCCTTAGAGCAGGAAGTAAGTGTTAAAGCTGACACTGCAAAGAACCAAAAACAATAGGTTAAATTCTTCATAATCACAAAATCAGTAGTTTGGGATTATAAAAGTAGGAGTAATTTTCGATTAACATACATATTAATCGATGAACTACACAAAATTAAGAAAATTTAACACTTTTACACGTACTTTCTGACGGTTTGAGCTTACAAAATGGTCAAGGTGAGAGGTTTATAACCTCGATGAAATGCACAAATAGATTTAATTTTTGGAGGAAGAATTACAAAGAAAAACTAAAATTCTTACCGTCATCGGCAAGTTCCACATGAGGGAAAATTTCTTCAGCTTCTTTTTTAAATGGAAGAATGGAGTCGTACCGGGTAGAAAAATGTCCCAGGATCAATTTAGAGACAGAAGCAGACCGTGCAATTGCCGCCGCTTCCCTGGCGGTAGAATGTTTGGTAGGCGTAGCAAGATAGGCGTGTTCTTCCAAAAAGGTGGCTTCGTGGTACAGAACAGTAACATTCTTGATCTGGTCGACCATTTCAGGATTATAAGCGGTATCACTGCAAAAAGCATAGCTTTGTGGCGGCTCAGGATCGGCCGTGAGCAGTTTGTTGGGGATAACAGTTCCGTCATCAAGCACCGCATCTTTCCCTTTTTTTATGCTTCGGAAATAGGC
>CAZNFK010000153.1:0-4107 GCA_964572365.1 uncultured Flavobacteriaceae bacterium
CCCGGGACTGGTATTCGAAGAACCTGGGGCTGGAAACCAACCAGTGGGGTTCCAGTTTTGAGTTCAGGAACGCGCACCGGCCCGATGAGATAAATTACCTGCAATGGAGCCCTTTTAAAGAGGGCAGCGAATACTTCGCCCCTTCAAAAAAGGAATTCATGATCAACTACCGGGTGCAGAACATTGAAGGGCTGCTTGAAAAGCTCCGCAAGAACGGAGTGACCGTCCTGGACAGTATCGAGGAATTCGACTACGGCAAGTTCGTCCACATCATGGATGCCGAAGGCAACAAGATAGAGCTTTGGGAGCCGGTGGACAGTGTCTTCACCGCCATGGGCGGAAAGACCACGAAATAACTTACTGCACTACATAAAAAGCCCCTTTTTGAGGAGCTTCTTCTTGGATCATTATTCTCTATCTGTACAGGAAGTATCAAGTTTTTCTTTTCATTAAGTAGGAAGCTTAGAGAATTCTTCAATGAAAATGGCAAGAACAAATCTCATTTCAACGCAAAATTAGTCCTCCCGGTTCATTCTTTCCATTTGTCTTCTCTGCCCCTGTTGATCAATTTTATTCTGCGCCTTTGCCTCATCATGAGCCTCCTCATTACCTGATTCCCTTTTTGACAGCTCATCGAGTCGATGTTTCTTACCGTAGATTACCAGTAGGTCTTTTGGCTTCAGGCGCAGGTCTGCCGGAGGAACTCCCACATACTCCTCTCCTGTTCTCTTCACCCCTAACACCAACACTCCTTCCTCCATTAGGTCCAGTTCTCCAATGGTTTTATCTGCTAACCAGGCATGTTCGCGTATATCGATCTCAGCTATTCGATAATCCTCTTTAAGATGTAAAAGAGAAACATAGTCCCGCAAATCTAAAGAAGTGTATCGGGAGAGAACTTTCTCGATCACTGGTGTCAATACACGATTAAAGGCATTGTTCCTGGAAAGAAAATACAATCCGGCCACACCAACTAATAAAACAATCAGGCGTTCTGAGGTTGCTTGTCCTGCCCCTACAAAGGAAAGCAGTAAGGTAGAAATTGAGGTAACCACCCCGACCGAACCCAGCCTGATTAGTAATGTTATGATCTTACGCCGTATAGGCACATTGAGAATGCTTTCTGACTCTGTAGTAGTAAAACCGGTTCCTGAAAATGCTGAGAGAGATTGAAATTTGGCCACCTCTTCTGAAAGCCCTGTCATGAGCAAAGCAACTGCACCAATTCTTATTACAAGCATAGAAAGGGCAATTACTATTAAAAGAGAAATTACAGAAATCATATTTTACATCAGTTTTGACAAGAGCAAAATTTAGGTAACCGATCAACAAGTTAATTAGAAAAAATCATAAGTATAGAAAAATTGACCAAATAACCAATATGTTGAAATTAGAACAGTTATATTTTTTGAGATTGAGATAGATATAATTGCTGAAATCTTTCAAAAGAATTGAATATTTACTAACCAAATTCAGTTGACAAAAGAGATGTTGAAGCTGATAAATTTGGAAATAGAAGTTTGCATTACGCCTGTTCTTTAAAAGCTTTGATAGCCGTGAAGTTGTGCGCAAGCCTATATATCATTATTCTTTCGAAACATACTCAGATATATCCTTGTTTAAGGTAAACTTGAAATTGGCTAAAGTGTAATACAACATACCCATTGTAAATCCAACAAGTGCATATTCTATTTTTGGCAAAAAGGTAGATCCGATAGTTATAAAAATACATACTAGTGTATTAATTGCCATATTTTTACGATAGGGAGGAAGAAAAACAACATAAACGGTTTGCTTTCCGATGTAAAAAAAGCTCATTCCCGTTATCGCCAGAATTCTAAACTCATTCATATTTAGATCATTTAAAATAGCATGTCGAATCACATTAGCGAGAATCACAAAACCTAAAGCTAAAAACAAGTGAGAATACAACATGGGAAACCCGTTGGTCATAGATTTAATCCGCTCCATGACATGAAAACTATCATAATATATCCACCAAATAAGGCCAATCATAATAAAACCCGTAATTGCTGCCACAATACTTAAAATGTCCCAATTGACATCTCTTAAAGTACCAGTAAGACTGATAATAGATTCTCCCAGAAGGATTATTGAAAACAATCCCACTCGTTCTACCAGATGTTCACGATGGACAGGTTTTAGCTTCTCCGAATCTTGCTTACTTACAATATAAATTCCGAGCATTTCAACTAGAATTCCGCATATTAAAATAATTTCTCTTAACGGAGTTTCAATGAAAACGGAAATAGCAGAAATTCCCGTGCCGAAAAGAATTATCAAGCCACTTTTCCCGGCATAACTTTCAGAGTGAATGCCTTGATTAGCTGCTCTAAAAAATAAACACCCCAGTATTAACTTTATAACCGCATAAAAACCGACAAAGGCAGAATAGTTCTGAAAAAGATCTTCTCCAAAAAATGCAGACATGATTATCATGAAGAACATAATTGTAAGACTAAAGATTCTTTCAGCCCTACTATCATCATTGAATCGATTGGAAAATAAGGTATGTATGATCCAGATCCACCAAATGACTATGAATTGTAAAGGGAATAGCCAAATTTGTTCAGGAGCCAAATGGTTATCATGAGTATGCGCCAAAGTATGAGTTACTACTCCAATGCTGGATACAAAAACAAGGTCGAAGAATAGTTCGAGCCAGGTAGCATGTCGATGTTTTAGAAAATATTGCAAATTTCAGGATTTACTTTTAATGAAATTGTAAACGGCTTTTCTTTTAGCAACCAATTGACCTTCCTGCAAAGCCGGCATACCTGTTACCATTGGTCCATTGTCTAAATGTACTAGATTACCTTCAGATCAACGGTATCGGATTAAAACTGCCAACAATGGCTATCCAAAAATGGCTTTTTTTTGACAATTATTTTCCTATATTTTCATAGGAAACTGCTGGTTCAACTGAAATTGCAATCTTCCCTATACGCCACTTGCGAACCGGAGACGTTATATTCTCGATAAAGATCGTATGAAAATGTAACATTTTATCTTAAAATCAACTCATAATAAAAAGTATTATAATGAAAACTTTAAAACCCAACTACCTGAAAATAACTATACAATTAGTTCTTATTGTTATTGCATTAGTTATGTTTAGGGAAATAATTGGAGATTGGGAACATTTCAAACAAGGACTTTTCAGATATTAAATTAAATGAACATTTTGAATATAGTCAGAATACTATTTAAAATTTTAGCCATTATAGCCTTAATTATAATTGCAATTGTAATATTAGATTTCATCATTGAGTCAGTGATTGATGGCTGGAATAACCCAATGTAAATTCTTATAATGAAATTAAAAGGTTACCAATAGTGATAAACCTAATTAAATTAATAGCGATCTTCACGATGTTGTCATTTTCAAATGAAAATAGTGAATGTGAAGAACGCACACTCCCATATTGGGCATACGGCATTAATAGCCGGGTTGAGGGGGAGGTTCCCACCCTGGAGAAAGCCTTCAGTGACATTCAGCAGACAGAAACGGATATCGAGCCGGCAAACGGCTTTATCACATTAAGACTGGACATTTCAAAAACAGGGAAATTCTGCAGCATAGAAACTTTCCAAATTGATGAGAATTACCAGAGCACGGTATTCAACAATGGAGAACTAAGGAAAGAACTGGAGAAAATAGCTATCGGTCTCAAAAATTGGAAAAGGGATAAGGAATACAAAACCTACAACCTCATCAGAATTAAAATCAAAAACGGAAAAATTGAAGAGATCTTTTAAAATCCTGGGAATTGCGGTCGGTGTTGTCGCCGTTATAGGAGTTGGTGTTGTTCTTTACGTGTTTTTGTGGAACAAGGACAGGATCCAGGAACAAAAAAAGCTGTCAACACGTATTGAAAGTTTTGAATCTCAAAACAGTAAAGAATACAAGCAATATTCTATACGTCTGAATAAAGCCGGGGATTTTGAAAACGGGTTCAAATATTTGAACAAAGCTGTTGAACTTGACCCAAAACTTCATTTGGGCTACAGGGGCTGGATAAGGTTGAGAAAAATGAGAGATTATGATAAAGCGCTTGTTGATTTTGATCGGCTGGATAGTTTAAC
>CAZNFK010000154.1:0-4051 GCA_964572365.1 uncultured Flavobacteriaceae bacterium
TGTTGTAAATTATCATCTGGGCCCGCTCATCTCCCCGGCGGCACTTTTCCAAAAGGTCATCAATATGTGTGGTGGTTAGTGTCAAAACATTAATGCTTTACTATAAAGATAGGTTACGAACCAATTTGTTACAGTTTCTGAAAAATTTCTTTTAAAAATTTTCAGACACATGGCACAGGAATTGAAATACAGCTGTTAAATGCAGCTTTAAACCCTTGTTTTATAACAGATTTTGAGGGGTAAGATGCAAAAAATAGATATTGTATAAATAACTGCAGTGACAGTTTGACTTAAAAATAGATATGGGCAGAACAAAATTTACAGATCTTGACAGTCTGTCATTACAGGGAATAGATGAAGACGCTGAATTAATTCCCCTAATGACCCCCGAAGATGAAGAAGAGATAAATAAAGAGAACCTCCCCGAAATCCTGCCAATACTCCCTTTACGGAATACGGTGTTATTTCCCGGAGTGGTAATTCCAATCACGGCCGGCCGTGATACCTCGATAAAATTGATCAATGAAGCCAATGGTGATAGTAAGGTCATTGGAGTGGTCTCTCAAAAAGATGAAAAAGTAGAGAACCCTACGGCAAAGGATATCAACAAAGTGGGGGTAGTGGCCAGAATCCTTAGGGTGCTGAAAATGCCCGATGGCAATACCACGGTGATCATTCAGGGTAAAAAGCGTTTCGAAGTTACCGAGGTGATCAGCGAGAAACCTTATATGACCGCGCGCATCAAAGAGGTTCCCGAAGCCCGGCCTGCGGTAGATAATGAAGAATTCAGTGCCATCATTGATTCGATCAAGGACCTTGCGCTGCAGATCATAAAGAACAGTCCTAATATTCCATCGGAAGCTTCTTTCGCTATTCAGAATATTGAAAGCCCTTCCTTCCTGATCAATTTCGTTTCTTCGAACATGAATCTTTCCGTAGAGGAGAAACAGAAATTGCTGGAGACCAATGATCTGAAAGATCGTGCGCTTGCAACGCTGAAATACATGAACATGGAGTACCATAAGCTGGAGCTCAAAAATGATATCCAGTCAAAGGTGCAAAGTGACATGAGCCAGCAGCAGCGCGAATATTTTCTTCATCAACAAATGAAGACCATCCAGGAAGAACTGGGCGGGGTTTCACATGAAGGAGAAGTTGAAGAAATGCGGGCACGGGCCAAGAAGAAAAAATGGCCAGAGAACATTAAAAAACATTTTGACAAGGAACTTTCCAAAATGCAGCGGATGAATCCGCAGGTAGCGGAATATTCCATTCAAAGAAATTACCTGGACCTGTTCCTGGAGCTGCCATGGAACGAATTCAGTAAAGATAAATTTGATCTTAAAAGGGCACAGAGAATACTTGATCGCGACCATTATGGACTGGAAGATGTTAAAGAGCGCATCGTTGAATACCTGGCTGTTCTTAAGATAAGAAATGACATGAAATCCCCGATCTTGTGTCTGTATGGTCCTCCGGGAGTGGGTAAGACCAGTTTGGGAAGGTCTATTGCAGAAGCCCTTGGAAGGGAGTATGTGAGGGTTTCCCTTGGCGGGTTGAGAGATGAAGCAGAGATAAGGGGTCACCGTAAAACATATATTGGGGCAATGCCCGGCCGAATTATTCAGTCCTTAAAGAAAGCCGGAACCAGCAATCCTGTTTTTGTACTTGATGAGGTAGACAAATTGAGCATTGGTCACAGTGGAGATCCTTCCTCAGCCTTATTAGAGGTGCTTGACCCTGAACAAAACAGCGAATTCCATGACAACTTCCTGGAAATGCCGTTTGACCTTTCAAAGGTAATGTTCATTGCTACCGCGAATAATGTTGGGAACATTCAGCCGGCATTAAGAGACCGGATGGAGATGATCAATGTGACCGGTTATACTATTGAAGAGAAAGTGGAGATCGCCAAGCAGCATTTGCTTCCGAAGCAGTTGAAGGAACACGGCCTTACCAAGGAAAACCTGAAAATAGGAAAGAAACAGCTTGAGAAGATCGTAGAGGGCTACACCCGTGAGTCGGGCGTGCGAAGTCTTGAAAAGCAATTGGCCAAAATGGTGCGGTTTGCGGCTAAGAACATCGCGATGGAACAGGAATACAATATTAAGATCACAGATGCCGATATTGAAGAAGTTTTAGGAAGCCCTAAAATGGAACGCGATAAGTACGAGGATAATGAGACTGCCGGGGTGGTGACAGGTTTGGCCTGGACCCAGGTAGGCGGTGATATCCTGTTTATTGAATCCATTCTTTCTAAGGGTAAAGGCGCTCTTAATATCACCGGTAACCTTGGGAAGGTCATGAAAGAATCGGCCACTATCGCATTGGAGTACATTAAAGGTAATGCCGAAGATCTTGGCATTGATCCCGAAGTTATTGAGAAATACAACGTGCACATTCACGTGCCCGAAGGGGCAACCCCTAAGGACGGCCCAAGCGCCGGTATTACTATGTTAACTTCCCTTGTTTCCCTATATACTCAGCGAAAAGTGAAGAAGAGCATCGCCATGACAGGAGAGATCACCTTAAGGGGAAAGGTGCTGCCTGTAGGTGGGATCAAAGAAAAGATACTTGCCGCAAAACGTGCGCATATCAAGGAGATCATCTTGTGTGAAGAGAACAAACGGGATATTGAAGAGATCAAAGATGAATACCTCAAAGGCCTCACTTTTCATTATGTAAGAGAAATGAAGGAGGTCATTGACCTGGCGATCCTGAAGGAGAAGGTTAAAAATCCTAAACAGTTATAATTTTAAATCTTTAAGGTTGAAAAGCTCCGGAATCATCCGGAGCTTTTCCTTTTTAGAACATTCTGCAATACTTATCTTTGTCAAAAATGCTATTTTTGGCAACTCTTTGCTGAAATCTCAAAAGCACGATTTCTCAAGCAGCTTCAAACCACTCATATGACCAAAAAGATCACCATTGCCATAGACGGATTCTCATCAACGGGGAAAAGCACAGTAGCCAAACAACTTGCTAAAGAATTAGGATACGTATATGTGGACACCGGCGCAATGTACCGGGCGGTGACCTTATTTGCACTTCGGAAAAATTATATTTCAGAAGATCATTTTGATCATAAAGCCCTGGTAGCTGATCTCGCGCTCATAAAACTGAAGTTCATTTTTAACCCGGAAGTCGGTTTTGGGGAAATGTACCTGAATGGCGAAAATGTTGAAAAGCAGATAAGACAAATGGAAGTTTCTCAATTCGTAAGCAAAGTCGCAGCCATTCCCGAAGTCCGGGAAATGTTGGTAGCCCAGCAACAACAGATGGGGAAAGAAAAAGGAATTGTAATGGACGGCCGGGATATTGGTACCGTGGTCTTTCCTAATGCAGAGTTGAAGATCTTCATGACAGCCTCGGCCGAAGAGCGCGCGCAAAGAAGGTTCAAAGAACTTTCAGAAAGGGGAGAAGAGGTTACTTATAAAGAGGTTTTGCAAAACGTACAGGAAAGAGACCACCTGGATACCACACGTGAAGATTCCCCCCTGGTAAAAGCCGATGACGCCAAAGAGATCGACAATTCTCATCTTACTTTGACAGGTCAATTTGAGAAGATCCTGGAGCTTTATAATGAAGCTATTAGCAAGTAGCAATTTGAAGATTGGTTGATTTGAAAATTTGAAGATTTGAAAATCTGTGTTATTCTGCGAAATCTGCGGGAGAATTTCAAGCTTATCTGCAACCTGCAACCTGCAACCTGCAACCCGAAACCCTTAACCCCAACCCTAATCGGCTTGGACTTTTCGGCTGTCGCAGGCTCAGCCTGACAGAGTTTACAGAGTTAACAGAACCGATAACCAACAACTGACAATTGAGAACGGCAACATTCTGAAAACCAATTCCCTGATAATTGTTTATTGAGAATTGTTAATTGTAATAAATAGTTGTATTTTTGCACTCCTTTTAGCAATACCCGGAAGAGTAAAAGGGTTGAAAATCAATATTATAAACACTTCTGTGTTCTTTTATTGCAGAATTTCTTCCGAAGAATACAGGATACAAATTAATTATCAGCAATGGCTGAAGAAAACAAAAATCA
>CAZNFK010000155.1:0-4014 GCA_964572365.1 uncultured Flavobacteriaceae bacterium
CAAGGACCCTCTGATTAACAGTCAGATGCTCTAACCAACTGAGCTAAGGAGGAATGTTACAATCAATTTTGCGGTTGCAAATATAATGTTATTTTTATTTTCAACTAAATATTAGGGATAAAAAAAGAAAAGATTTTTCACCGTTTTTAGGAAGCCTCACGAAGAGGAAATCCTGAGAATTGGAAATAAAATAACCCGGTAATAAAACCAGGTTATTTTATTCTCGAATCCGGGAGGTGGTTACTCTTCCTCACCCAGCTCGACTGCCCGGTTAAAAGCAGCATAAGCGGCTTCCTTGATTAATTCTTTCACATTGTTGTCATCCATGGAATCCAATGCTGCCCTGGTGGTACCTCCTTTTGAGGCTACTCGATCCATCCAGAGAGTAGGGGAGAGATCATTCCTATTGAATAGCTCTACTGCACCTTCAAAGGTCTGGCTTACCAGCACACGTGAATCGTTATCTGAAAAGCCCATTTTTTTAGCTGCTTCCAGCATGGAATTCATAAAGTAGAAAACATAGGCCGGTCCGCTACCCGAAATTCCGGTAGAGGCATCGATAAAATTCTGGTTCTTTACATGAATGGATTCTCCCGTCGTGTCCAGCAAATTTCTTATCATGAGCAATTCAACCCGGGAAACCTCTTCAGATTCCGTATAAGAAGTCACCCCTTTTCCTACCTGTGCCGGTAGGTTGGGCATGGTACGCACCACTTTCTTTATTCCGAGTCCCTGTTGAATGGTTTCTATAGTAACTCCGGCCATGAGAGAGACCGCGATCTGCTCCTCGTTCATCATGGGCTTCATCTTTTCAAACAATTCCTCGCTATGGTAGGGTTTTACAGCAATGAAAACCACGTCGGCTTGGGGTAGTGCGTCTTCCATTTTCTCGTATACATCAAAGATCCCCATTTCTTTTAAGGAGATGATCTTATCTGCAGATACATCAAAGATCATTAATTTCCTGCGGTTCAAATAAGTTGACGAGGCCATTCCTTCCGCATATGTGAGACCCATATTTCCTGCACCAATAACTAAAACTTTCATGTGTTCTTTTTTTAATTTTTTTGTCTGAAAAATTTAACAGACAAAAATTTACGAATAAATTTTCAATACATCTGTGCAAAGACTGTACAGGGGCGGCGATAAAAGCAGCTTTTTTGAGCTTATTCTTGTTTAAGGCGCTCAGGTGTTGAAAGTAAAGGGTTTATGGGTAGCTTCAAACCGAAACTTTTGGGTGTCAATCCGTCACCTTTGGTTTATTTCTGAAAAATAGTCAGGAACCGAATTTTTTTGGTCTTTAATTCAAATCTTTTCTGAGGTCATCTTTTTATCCTGCTTCAGAATGTATAGCCCTCGTTGAACCTCATAACAAGCCTTTAGGAGTAACCGAAAATTTCCGCCCTGCAAGACTTCTGTAAGCGCGGCCATTTCGGGAATATAGCGCCGGGCAAAGCCAAGGTCGTTCTGAAGGATGTCGCGGGTATTGTCAATAACGTCGGCGAGTTTGATGGTTTTCGCCTCCTCGCTGATCTTTGCCTGCCGGGCCACTTCTCTTTCCTTCCTTTTTCTGCGGTTAAGATGAGGATAATTCTCTTTTATAAATTCATCTGTGAGCTCATCTACTAAAAAGGCGATTTTTCGTCCAAATTTTCTTTCGATATCTCTTATGGAAACAGGTGTATCTTCCACCACATCGTGAAGATAAGCGGCACAGATCATTTCGGTGGTATGAGGTACCGTTTTTACTAAACCTGCTACGCGAATGGGATGTTCAATATAAGGTTCCTCCCCATATTTTCGAAGTTGATTCCCGTGAGCCTCCCTTGCAAATTCCAATGCTTTCTCTTCCATGGCTCTTTTCTTTTTAAGGTACAGATTTTCTGTTTTCTTAAGAAATTACCACTGCGAAAAAACTGCTAAAACTGGTCTTTTCTAAAATGTTATGATTTTTCCAATTTCGCTCCTACGGGAATCGAACAATCGTGATAAGGCTCTCCATGTGCCGGATTCAAGTCAGGTTTTTTATCGATCCTAATAGGTGAAACCGAAGTGGAAGGCAATTCGCTGGTAGCTGTCGGAGTGGCTGAAGCAGTCCCATTCAAAGGCGCTCCAACCGGAAGGTCACAACGGTGACCTGGAAGTCCATGCGCAGGATTTACTTTTATTGCTTCTTCGTTTACTTTTCCGGGAGCCTCATTTTCAGTTTGAGCCGCAGCTTTTTCAATCTCTTTTTCCTGGTCTTTGCAGGAAACCATCAGCCCGATTAAAAAGGCAAATAAGATCAGGTTAATTCCTTTAGCTTTCATAGTGTGATTTTTATGCTAATTTACAATTTCTTCTAATTCTTCTTTCGAAACATTCAACAAACCCGAAGCAGGTAATCTTTTTGTCATTTCCCGCCAGTTTTCATCCTGTTTGAAAATAGAATCAAACAAAGGAAGGGCTTCTTTCATCTTGCCGCTGTTGGCCATAGCTACTGCGGTCCAGTACTTCATTTCCAGGTTTTCGGGAAACATCTCCATGGCTTTACCGTATTGCTCCAGGGCTTCAGGTACATTTTCTTCCTCCATGGCAATATCACCCCTGTTCATGAATTCATAGGCACGGGCGACCTTCAGCAGCCGTTCCAGTTCTTTTAAAGGTTCTTCATGATCATCTACCCGCAGGTCGATTTTTTTATCCTCCCAGCTGTTCTCCACTTTTTCGGGACCTACAACTATTAAAGCTGCAGATTGCTTTCCGCGGATGTCGCCTCCTGCTTGCTGGGCCGCCTGCAGTACCTTCACGACCCTTTCGGCTAAGGGTAAATTTGGATGACTTCTGAAGGCGAGCTCCATCGCAGGAACTACCTTGTTGTTCAACATCATGTTTGCCTGGACAGAAAAATTCTTCCCGGTGATATGGGATGCGGCCTCCACACATTTTTCCCCGGTGAAAGCTTCAGTTCTACCCGAGTTATCCAAAAATGCCACCTGACGGAATTCTTTACCTTCATCTTGCGCGACCAGAATTCCCAGGGCTTCAGAAGCAGTTTTTCCGTCTTGCATAAGGTCCAGCCCCTGCGGCCCATAAGCCGGATTGACAAAAGACTGGGTCGCCACCACGCCCACTCCCGACTTACCCCATGGCACCAAAGATCCAACAGAGAACCAGTGGCTCTGAACTCCCACAGCCATTTCGCCCGTAACCGAATCTCGTGCGACTATTGAAAAAGTATGTGCAAAATCATCTTTTTGGATGCTGAACTCCTGTGCCTGCCCGGTAAGGCTGACGAACATACAAAGAAAGAGATTAAAAAAGTACCGTGGTTTCATCAGGTTATTTTTACTAAAAATAAGAATTAAAATCGGTTTACTCTTTTGAGGAAAAAAATAAAGCCACAGGTAAGGGAAACTAAAAGGAAGTTTTTAAATTTGCTACCGCCTGAAGCGGTGGTAAGACACACTTAAGAATAAATTAAATCGGCCTGATAACAGATAGAATAGTACCGAAGCGTTGGAGGTCCTTAACTTTTAAAAGGCACAACTAGAAATAACACAATGGCCTCGTAGTTCAATGGATAGAATAGAAGTTTCCTAAACTTTAGATCCAAGTTCGATTCTTGGCGAGGCTACCAGAAACCCTGCAGATCTCATGGTTTACAGGGTTTTTTATTTTGATCTGTTAGGTGATGTTAAGGTCCTTCTTAGACCCTGCTCAAATCCTTCAGTAATTTCTTGATGTTTTTATTATGGCCATAAAGAACCATAATGTCTCCATAGTAGAGAACTGTATCAGCTGAAGCCACTCCCTGTACATTGGTAACTTCTTTTTCTGCGCCTAATTGATTTTTTTCTCTGGTAATTTTTATGGTAGAAAGGACTATGATATTATATTTTCGCTTTAAGCCAATTTCCTGTAAAGTTTTACCGTCAAATTCCTTTGGGATCGTTGTTTCAATGATGCTGAATTCCCAATTTACTTCAAATGAATCTACTACTCCATGGAGATT
This sequence comes from uncultured Flavobacteriaceae bacterium, assembly GCA_964572365.1. Classification (GTDB taxonomy): domain Bacteria; phylum Bacteroidota; class Bacteroidia; order Flavobacteriales; family Flavobacteriaceae; genus Salinimicrobium. The sequence goes on from CAZNFK010000155.1 coordinate 3,995, forward strand.
TAGCTTTTTCGACCATCGCT
>CAZNFK010000156.1:0-3974 GCA_964572365.1 uncultured Flavobacteriaceae bacterium
CGTCTAAAGTTATACAAGCTATTTATACCGATGATGACTTGCTTTTGCAGGCTGTAAAGCAAGTGAGGGAGGCCCGTTACAGAATAGGAGAGATCTATACTCCGTTTCCGGTACACGGTCTTGATAAAGCCATGGGACTGGCGCCTACAAGACTGGCGATCACTGCTTTTATCTATGGGATCATAGGACTGGCTGTCGCTGTTGCTATGATGAACTTTATCATGATCGAAGATTGGCCAATGGATATTGGAGGGAAACCAAGTTTCAGCTTCCTCCAGAATATGCCTTCTTTTGTGCCCATCATGTTTGAGTTGACCGTCTTCTTTGCTGCCCACTTAATGGTTTTTACTTTCTTTATGAGAAGCAAATTGTGGCCATTTAAAGCGGCAGAGAACCCTGACGTTAGAACAACCGATGATCACTTCCTTATGGAAGTTGAAGTAGCCAATCATAACACAGAAGATCTTACAAAGTTTTTGTTCAACACGGGAGCTTCTGAAATAAAATTAATTGATAACAAATAAACCCAATGAAAAGTTTATTTAGCAAATCCATATTCTTCATTTTGGCGGCGAGTGCTGTTTCCTGCATGGACAACTCAAAGCCTAACTACCAGTACATGCCAAACATGTACGAAACGGTGCCTTATGAGCCATATGGAGCGTACGATATTTTTGTGAATGAGCAGGAAGCAAAACTGCCTGTTGAAGGAACTGTTTCAAGAGGGTGGAAGCCTTACGAGTATGAGAACAGCCCCGATGGTTATGCCGCTGCAAAAGCCAATTTGGAGAACCCGCTTCCTTATACCGAAGAAAACCTGAATAAAGGAGAAGCCCTATATACTATCTACTGTGCCGTATGTCATGGAGATAAAGGTGATGGAAAAGGTATACTGGTTGAAAGAGAAAAGATCCTGGGTATACCAAGTTATGATGATGTAGGAAGGGCGATCACCGAAGGTAGTGTTTACCATGTGATGTATTACGGACTTAACGCTATGGGATCTTATGCCTCTCAGACTTCTATCGAAGAGAGATGGTTGATAGACCATTACGTGATGAAACTTAAAAATGACCTTGAAGGTGGTCCTGCCAGGGAATTTGAGAATGAAGAAGACCTTATTCCTGCTGTGAACGCAGATAAGCAGATGGAGACTAAGGAAACTTCAACTACCGGAGCAGAGGAAAATCAAAACGAAGAATAACAGCATTTAGATATATTCAATATGTACACGCTATCCAGTAAATTAAAATTATTTTCTATCATTCTTATGGTGGTAGGTCTGTTGGGCTTGGTCTACGGATTTATTGCCGCACCTTCAACCATTGAAGAGGTAAGGGAGTTGGTCGCACATGACGATCATGGAGAAGCCATTGAAATGCCGCTTACCGGCCAAACTGAGGATGAGTTGGAAGATGATGCGAAAGGGTTTGATTTTGTTCCGTCTGAGCATGAGGTAGATACACAACGTACAGATGAAGAAGCCCATACGATGGCCGAAGATGCTGAGCTGGTACACCTGGAACATGTTTTACACCAGTTACAGAACAAACCGTGGGCAGCCCTATATGTTGGAGCATTCTTCTTTTTCATGATCGCTCTTGGGGTAATGGCCTTTTATGCTGTTCAATATGCCGCCCAGGCAGGTTGGTCTCCGGTATTGTTTAGAGTGATGGAAGGAATTACAGCCTATTTGCTACCGGGTAGTATCATTATGTTCATCCTTCTTGCACTTTCCGGATTCCATTTTAACCACCTTTTTGTGTGGATGGATCCTGAAGTTGTTGCTCATGACGAGATCATTCAGAACAAATCATCATATTTAAACGTTACTTTCTTCCTGATAAGGGCTGCGATCTATATCGCGGGGTGGAATATCTTCAGATACTTCATGAAAAAGAACTCCCTTAAGCAGGATGATGCCACAGATAACGTTTTCTATAAAAAGAACTTTAAACTGGCCGCAGGGTTCCTGGTTTTCTTCATAGTAACCGAATCAATGATGGCCTGGGATTGGATCATGAGTTTTGATCCGCACTGGTTCAGTACCCTTTTTGGATGGTATGTTTTCTCCAGTATGTTCGTTTCAGGAATCACCGTGATCGCATTGGTGAGCATTTACCTGAAATCTCGCGGATATTTACCATTTGTGAATGACAGTCATATTCATGACCTTGCAAAATTCATGTTCGGGATCAGTATTTTCTGGACCTACCTGTGGTTCTCCCAGTTCCTGTTGATCTGGTATTCGAATATTCCTGAAGAGGTAACTTACTTCGTTACACGAATAGAGGATTATGGTTTGTTATTCTTCGGAATGGTAGCCCTAAACTTCATATTCCCGTTACTGCTGTTGATGAACAGTGACTTCAAACGTGTGAACTGGTTTGTTGTGATGACCGGAATTATCATCCTTTTTGGACATTACCTGGATGTTTTTGTAATGGTAATGCCTGCGACTGTAGGGGAATCCTGGTTTATTGGAATTCCTGAACTAAGTGCCTTAGCTTTCTTTGGCGGATTGTTTATTTTTGTGGTATTCAGTTCATTGACCAAAGCACCGTTGCTTGTAAAGCGTAACCCATTCAGAAAAGAGAGTGAGCATTATCATTATTAATAAAGATTGTTTAAAGAAGAAATTATAAAATGACTGTATTTTTAATCATCATAGTAGTAGCGCTTTTTGCGATCACTATCTGGCAATTGACCAAGATCTTTCAACTGTCCAGGAGTACCGAGAGCCTTGATTCCTCTCAGATCGCAAGTGACAAGGATAACAGGATGCAGGGTAACCTTATGCTCGCTTTTGGTATAGCCTTCTATATTTTCATGATCTATAACTTCTGGAGTTTTGGGGACAGGGCATTACCTGCCGCTTCTTCGGAACATGGTATCCAATATGATAACCTGTTATTGATCACCATGGCCGTGATCATGTTCGTACAGGTGATCACCCAGGGCCTTCTTCACTGGTTTGCCTTTAAATACAAAGGGAAAAAAGGAACAAAAGCCCTGTTCTTCGCAGATAACGATAAACTTGAATTCGTTTGGACCATTATCCCGGTGATCGTTTTAGCCGGTTTGATCATCTATGGACTTTTCACCTGGTCTGATATTATGGATGTGAATGAAGAGGATGATCCTATTGTAATAGAACTTTACGCGAAACAATTCAGCTGGCATGCAAGGTATGCAGGTAAGGATAACGTTTTAGGTAAAGCCAACGTGAGATTCATTGAAGGAGCCAATACTCTTGGAGTAGATGCCAGCGATTCTTATGCCCATGATGATGTGCTTACCGGAGAACTTCACCTTCCGGTTGATCGTCCTGTGCTTTTCAAAATGAGATCTCAGGATGTATTGCACTCGGCTTACTTCCCACACTTCCGCGCGCAAATGAACGTGGTTCCAGGGATGATCACCCAGTTCTCGTTTACTCCCACAGTTACTTCCGAAGAAATAAGGGATACTGAATACATGAGGGAAAAAGTGGCCAGGATCCAGGGAATTAGAAAAGCGAATAGCGAAGAACTTATGGCAGCCGGCGAAGAGCCTCTTCCTGAGTATGCCGAATTCGACTATTACCTGTTATGTAATAAGATTTGTGGGGTAGCCCATTACAACATGCAAATGAAGATCGTTGTTGAGACCCAGGAGGAATTTGAGGCCTGGATGGCCGAACAAAAAGAATTCATTGAAACGATTGAACCCGTAGATCAGCAAACTGCATCTGTAGAATAGGTCAGCTGAAGGAACACAGGTAAAAAATAATTAAAGTTAAGATTAAAGAAATATGTCAGCAGTAGGACACGCACCGGTTAATGATCACGCTCATGATGACCACCACCATGAGGGTACTTTCATAACGAAGTATATTTTTAGCATGGACCACAAGGTTATTGCCAAGCAATACCTTTTCACGGCGCTTTTCATGGGAATTATAGGGATCGCAATGTCTGTATTCTTCCGTATGC
>CAZNFK010000157.1:0-3964 GCA_964572365.1 uncultured Flavobacteriaceae bacterium
TTTTCGATTTCAAACAAAAAGTAGATTATAAAACCGAAGTCCTGGCGGGATTAACTGTGGCACTGGCTTTGATCCCCGAGGCGGTGGCCTTTGCCATGATAGCCGGCCTTTCACCCCTTACCGGGCTTTATGCTGCCTTTGTAATGGGATTGGTGACTTCCATTCTTGGAGGGAGACCCGGGATGATCTCCGGAGCAACGGGTGCCGTAGCTGTGGTGATCGTTGCCCTCGCTGTATCTCATGGACCCGAATATGTCTTTGCAACAGTAGTGCTTGCAGGTCTTATCCAGGTATTAGCCGGGGTGCTGCGACTGGGAAAACTTATTCGTATGGTGCCACATTCGGTGATCTTTGGATTTGTGAACGGACTGGCCATTATCATTTTCACTTCTCAATTGGTGAATTTTAAAACACTGAATGAATCGGGAGAACTGGTTTGGATGACAGGCAGCAGCATGTATATCATGCTTGGTCTGGTTTTAACTTCCATGTTGATCATCTGGGGATTGCCAAAGGTTACCAAAGCATTTCCTTCCTCTCTCGCAGCCATCCTGGTAGTATTTGGTGTGGTGGCCTTTTTCGGAATAGATACAAAAACAGTGGGCGATATGGCTTCCATACAAGGAGGCTTTCCGCCGTTTCATATTCCCATGGTACCCTTCACCTGGGAGATGTTAGGGGTCATCTTTCCATATGCAGCCATCATGGCTGGAGTGGGATTGATAGAAAGCCTTTTAACCCTTAATATTGTTGATGAAATAACCGAAACCAGGGGTCGCGGCAATAAAGAATGTGTGGCCCAGGGTACCGCCAATGTACTTTCCGGATTCTTTTCGGGAATGGGTGGTTGTGCCATGATCGGTCAAAGTCTTATCAATGTGTCATCGGGTGCCCGCGCAAGGCTTTCCGGAATCGTTGCAGCCGTGATGTTACTGGTCTTCATCATGTTCGCTGCAGATATCATTGAACTTTTACCCATGGCCGCTCTTACGGGAGTAATGATCATGGTAGCAATAGGAACCTTCGAGTGGGCGAGTTTAAGGACCTTCCGCAGAATGCCAAAGTCAGATGTGCTGGTCATGGTACTGGTAACCCTGGTAACCATTTTCCTTCACAACCTGGCACTTGCAGTACTGGTTGGGGTGATCATTTCGGCCCTGGTGTTCGCATGGGACAATGCCAAGCGTATTCGCGCGAGAAAGTATGTGGATGATAAAGGCGTAAAGCATTATGAGATCTATGGCCCGCTTTTCTTCGGAAGTGTGACGGCTTTCAATGAAAAATTCGATGTTTTAAATGATCCTGAAGAGGTGATCATTGATTTTTCTGAAAGTAGGATTGTTGATATGTCGGGAATTGAAGCTGTGAATAAACTTACCGAACGCTACCTGAAGCAGGGTAAAAAACTGCACTTAAGACACCTTAGCCGCGACTGCCGAAATCTGCTAAAAGACGCCAATGAGATCATCGAGGTGAATATTTTGGAAGATCCTACCTGGAAAGTGGCTACAGATAAGGTTTAAACAGAATAAAGAAATTAAGAAAGGCTCGAAAATCTAATTTTTGAGCTTTTTTTATTCCACTGAATAATTCTTGATCTCCTCCAGAATATCCTTGACATTCTTTTCCGTCTTAAAAAGTTTGTCCTTACAGATCTTTAATAATTCGGAAGCTCTCTTGATGCGGACATCCAGCTCATCTATGGGAATCCCGGAATTTTCCATTTCAGAAACGATTTTCTGTAACTCATTATAAGCATCGGTGTAATTAATCTCTTCAGTCATTCTTTGTAATTTTTTCTGTTCGTTCAATACGACTAATGATGGTACCTCCAAAAATGCGGGTTTCCAGAACTTTTTCAGGATCCAGTTCTTCAGGTTGTGTAATGGCTTTTCCGTTTTGCCGGGTGATACTGTAGCCTCTCTTCAGGATATTTTCCGGGGAAAGCAGCCGTAACTTTTCTTCTGAAAAATGCAATTTTTGAAGGGCTTCCTTTACAGGATCTTTAGCTCCCGAGATCAGGTTTTTTTCAAGACTGCTAAGATCTTCCGTTTTACTTCGGAAGGTTTCCCTGCTTTCCGTCAGCAAAGAATGGCCAAGGCGCTCCAGTTCCGACTTGTTTTTATCAAGCACCCGCAGGGTCAGCGAATTGAACAGGCGCGCGGTCTCCTGAAGGCTGGTTTTTTGATCGCGGAACATCCAGGTCGCTTCCTGCTCTATCTTTTCTGATGCCCTTTGAACGGGAACTGAAAAATCATGAAATTTCTGCAACAGAAATTCGGCGATCTTGGTAGGTGTGATGAAGCTTTGAAAGCTCACCAGTTCACTTACGGTTTCGTTTGTAGAATGGCCAATTCCCGTCAATACCGGAATGGGAAAAGTGGCTATTTTTCTGGCAAGGGAATGATCGTCAAAACAGCTAAGGCCAATTTCCCCGCCACCCCCGCGAATAATGGCTACGGCGTCAAAAACATGTGAATAAAGGGAGATCTTCTCCAGCTGTTGGGTTATGGTGCTAACCGCACGATCTCCCTGCAAAATAGCCGGAAACAATAAATGGTGGAACCTGTAGCCCCATCGATTGTTCCTTATGACACTTAAAAAATCCTGGTAACCTTTACTGGTGTCTACAGAAATTACGGCAATGGTTTTGGGTAAAAGCGGCAGGACCTTTTCCTTATTTGCAAAGTAGATACCTTCGGTTTTGAGCTTTTCAACGGTTTCGGCCTTCTCCCTAGCGAGTTCTCCCAAGGTGAATTCAGGATCTATGTCAATGATATTTAAAGCCAGGCCGTGTACCGGATGATAGGTAACCGATCCCTGAATTACCACCGTCATGTCATCTTTGAGATCTTCTTTTAGAACATTCCTGAATTTTTGGTTAATGGCTTCAAAGGTTCCACTCCAGATGTTTCCTCTCATTTCGGCGATAACTTTACCATTTTTCTTTTCAACCAGGGCAGGATAACAGTGACCTGATTTGGAATAATAATTCAGCTTCACGATCTCGGCTTTGATCCACACTACTTTACTGCAATGCCTCACGATCGCATTCTGGATAGAACGCGAAAGTTGGGAAAGGCTGTAAACAGTTTTTTCGGTCAAGACAGGGAATTTGCATGGTCCTGCTAAACTACAAATTTCCCGGTTCATATTTAAGCTTTTTAAGAGGTAGAGTAGGAGGATTTGGTAGTTGAAAATTGGGAAGTACTCCTACTTTTTTAATACATCTTTAACTTATTGAAATGCTGTTAGTTACGGGTTATATCTCTATTTTCGGTGCCGGAAGAACAAGCTAATATAATTGTATAAAAACTATGAATAATTTCCTCTTTGTGGCCTCAGAAAATGATGCGATTTCCAACTGTAAGGTTGGTGGTGTGGGTGATGTTATAAGAGATGTGCCACGGCAGATCTCCATGAGGGGAGACCGGGTGCATGTCATTACTCCCTCTTATTCCAGGCTTCACCAGGATGGTACTTTGATCTCTAAATTGAATGTGCAATTAAGGGAGGTGACTTATGTTACCTATTTATATGAAGTGCCGGCGAAAGAAGAGAATGAAAATATTACACATTATGTGATCCACCACCCCGAAATCGAAACGGGCAATCTTGGCGGTATCTATCATCACGATGCCTTTGAACCTTTTTATACAGATGTGATCAAATACACTATTTTCTGTACCGCTGTGGCGGAAGCCATAAAACAGAAAAAATTCGGGAAGCTGGATATCGTCCACTTGCACGACTGGCATTCCAGCACCTTACTATTTCTGAAGAAATTTCATCCTGCCTATTCTGTTTTAGAAAAGATGAGATTTGTTTATTGTATTCACAACCTTGCCTTGCAGGGGATCCGTCCTTTTGAGAACAGTTATTCTTCCCTTAAGAACTGGTTTCCCAAAGTGGAATTTAATTATGATGATTTACGAGATCCCCGATATCCGGATTGCTATAATTT
>CAZNFK010000158.1:0-3924 GCA_964572365.1 uncultured Flavobacteriaceae bacterium
GACCCTCATAAATGGCTTTTTTCGCCCTATGATTGCGGGGCGGTAATCTACAAGAACATGGAATTGGCTGCGGAAGCCCACTCCCAAAAAGGATCTTATCTTGAGATCTTTAAGGATGAAGGTGCACAGGGATTCAACCCTGCCGATTACCAGATACAATTAACCCGAAGACTGCGGGGAATGCCTCTTTGGTTCTCCCTTGCCATGCACGGAACCGAAAAATACAGCACCTCTATTGAAAGAGGAATCGAACTGGCGCAGATAGCGGCCAAAAAGATCGAAGATGCCGGGGAACTTGAGTTAGTGAGGCCGGCAAGTCTTTCTGTGGTTCTCTTCCGAAGAAAAGGTTGGACCGCCGAGGATTACCGTGACTGGACCTACCGCAATCATAAAAGCGGACTTGCCCTGGTAACTCCCACCAAATGGAAGGGTGAGAACGGTTACGAGACCATTTCCCGTTTTTGCTTTATCAATCCCGAAACCACCGAAGAGGATATTGATATGATCCTGGAAACGATGAAATAATCATTTAAGAGTGTATCTTTTGTATTCCTTTGACCTCAACTTTTGATCCTTCAGCCAGGATCACTGAATGTGGGGTCATGGAGGAAAGTATAGAAAATGGAGATCCAAATTGCAGGGCAAAATCAACATTGATCGCATATTCCCTTACCTCGTAAGTTTGCCAGGTGTTGTGGGCTATGCTGTATTCGTTGGAAGTTTTCTCATTTAATTTTCCATAACCGTAAAGACGGTCCAGGATGAAAGCGGTTTCAGATTGTTCTTCATAGGGGGTAATGAGTTTGCTGCTTATTACCTTTATGAATTGTTCCTTATCCTTGAACGTCCATGAATATTTGACATCCAGTCGGTCATCGGTTTCCCTTATCTCTTGCGAAGTCGGGAGGATATGGTAATGTTCCCGCGCCAGGGTGTTGGCCAAAAGGCTTAGCGCCGTCTTATTAGCTATTTCAGAAATAAAGACAGTTCCTTTTCTCCATTGCGCCCCGTCAAATCTTTTGACGTAAAACCGCAGGTTGATCTCCTCAAAATCTGAGTAGAAAGGAACTTTTATTCCGGCGATTGAAATGTTTTTAAACTGGAAACCCACCAGGCTCACAAAACAGTTTCCATTGAAAAAGTCTGGTTTGGTATGGGCGGGTATGAATTTTTCGATCAGCTCAGGGGGAACGATATAATTCGCAAATGCCAGTTTTCTCCACTCGCAGGTCAACAGTTTTTTCATTGGAAAGTTTTTGGGTAAACTAAATTTACTAAATTCCTGATACTTTGCTCAGTAGGAAGCTGTCGTGAAAAATATCTTTACTTTCCTATGTATTTCATCGATAAAATTTCGCTCTTAATCTGCTTTTCACGACATTTGTAGTGAAAACAATGCCTATCTAATTCTTGGAACTACTTCTATTCATCATCTCTTTTTTCCTGTGTGTACTTGCTGTTTACCTGTTGGTAAAAACAAGACAAAGCAATAGGGAAAATGAGGCCTGGATCTCCCGGGAACTGGAGGAAAAGGAGAAAAGGGAAGTTATTTAATCTTTTTTAAAGGCTCAGCAAAGGTTATTCTATTTCAAATTCCAACCTCATTGTTACAGAGGCCGTTTTCTTTTTGTCGGCAGTATTATAGGCTCCGCCCCATGTAAAATTTTCTCCGCTGTTTTGCCCAATGATCTGAAAAACCCCAAGGTCTGCACTTCTCAGGGAGCCGAGTTCGCTGCCGCTGTTCTCAGCAATTTTTTCTGCCCGGGTCCTGGCATCTTCCGTTGCCGCAGAGATCATCTGGATCTTTAGGTCAGCAAGTTTCGTATAGTAATATCTTGGAGGTGTGGAGTTGAACTGAACCCCTTTTTGTAAAAGTTCGGTTATCTCTCGGGAAACCTGTTCCACCTTGGCAACATCCTTTGATTCGATCTTCACCGTTTGCTGCAGCAGATAGCCTTTAAAGATTTCTCCTATATAATTACCATCCCTGTACTGGGGTTCTCTTTGCTCCATTGTTTGAACCGAGTTGAATACAAAATTTTCTTCCTCGATTCCTTTGGAGACTAAATATTCTCTAACCGTTTCCTTATCTTCATTAAGCTGTTCATAAGCTACTTGCAGTTCGGTATTCATTTGTGAAAAAGTGCCTTCCCAAACAATTAGATCTGAAGTGAAATCCTCACTTCCCGAACCCGTAACAGCGATCACTCCCGGCGGAGTTGCTCTTTCTAAATAGAAACTTCCCAGGATATAAGCAGCCAGAACAATGGCTATCGAAAAAAGCAAAGCAACAATATACTTCATAGGCCGGGTTATTGAGGGGGAATTGTATTAAAGATATAAAATAAGTGAGAGCAGGGGTGAATTTTACCTCAAATTCTTACTTTTGCACATGCAAAATAACGTACTCATTTTAGATTTTGGTTCGCAGTACACGCAATTAATTGCAAGACGGGTAAGAGAGCTCAATATTTACTGCGAAATTCATCCTTATAATAATCCTCCAGAAGACATCGCCGGGTTCAAGGCAGTAATTCTTTCGGGAAGTCCTTTCTCGGTTAGAGGAGAGAATGCACCACACCCAGATCTTTCAAAGATCAGGAAAAAGGTTCCTTTGCTGGCCGTTTGCTACGGGGCGCAATATCTTGCCCATTTCAACGGTGGAAAAGTGGAGGCTTCAGAAATAAGGGAATACGGCCGGGCCAATCTTTCGGTGATCAAGGATGAAGAAGCTTTATTTGAAAACATCAAGGAGAATTCCCAGGTGTGGATGAGCCACAGTGATACCATAAAGGAATTACCTGAAAATGGAATCAGGCTTGCCAGTACACCCGATGTTCTCAATGCTGCATACAGAATAGAGGGAGAAGAAACCTACGCCATCCAGTTCCATCCTGAAGTATACCACTCCACAGACGGCAAACAGTTGCTGGAGAATTTCCTGGTGAACATTGCCAAAGTAGAGCAGGAGTGGACTCCCGAAGCTTTCGTGGATATGACCGTTGCCGAGCTTAAAGAAAAGGTCGGCGATGATAAAGTGGTATTGGGACTAAGCGGGGGTGTGGATTCAACTGTTGCGGCTGTTCTTTTGCACAAAGCCATTGGAAAAAATCTTTACTGTATCTTCGTTAACAACGGATTGCTTCGGAAAGGGGAATTTGAAAGTGTGCTTGACCAATACAAGCACATGGGCTTAAACGTAAAAGGAGTAGATGCTTCGGCACGTTTCTTGGATGCTCTTGCCGGTATCTCAGATCCCGAAGGCAAGAGAAAAGCTATAGGTAAGACCTTTATTGAGGTATTTGATGATGAGGCACATTTAATACAGGATGTGAAATTTTTAGCGCAGGGAACAATTTATCCAGATGTGATCGAATCCATCTCGGTAAACGGGCCTTCAGCAACCATAAAATCTCACCATAACGTGGGAGGTTTACCCGATTTCATGAAGCTGAAAGTGGTAGAGCCGCTAAGAATGCTGTTCAAGGACGAAGTGAGAAGAGTTGGTGCCGAAATGGGCATCGATAAGGAATTGTTAGGAAGACATCCTTTCCCCGGTCCTGGACTGGCAATTAGGATACTTGGGGATATCACTGCGGAAAAAGTCAGAGTTCTGCAGGAAGTAGATGCGATCTTTATCAATGGTCTTAAAGAATGGATGTTGTACGATAAAGTGTGGCAGGCAGGTGCCATCCTGTTGCCGGTGAGCTCTGTAGGAGTGATGGGAGATGAAAGGACCTATGAAAAAGTAGTGGCCTTGCGGGCGGTAGAATCTACCGATGGAATGACTGCCGACTGGGTGAATTTGCCGTACGACTTTTTACAAAAAACGTCCAACACAATAATTAACAGAGTGAAAGGCGTTAACAGGGTAGTATATGATATAAGCTCCAAACCACCGGCCACTATTGAGTGGGAATAAAA
>CAZNFK010000159.1:0-3923 GCA_964572365.1 uncultured Flavobacteriaceae bacterium
AAGCCGGCTCAGTCTGACAAATGAGCTTTGTTGTTTTTGTACTCGACTCCCGGCATGGATCACAGATCCGCGCCAGCAAGTTGAAATTTAATAAATAGCCCTCGCCTTCAGGATACTTGACGCAATGTCACACTGAGCTCCCGACCGGCGGGAGGGAAGGTCGAAGTGCTTTTTAGTGAGATCTCGTTCCCAAAGGACTTCGACCATCGGCTACGCCTGCCTTCCTGCAGGCAAGCCGGCTCAGTCTGACAAATGAGCTTTGTTGTTTTTGTACTCGACTCCCGGCACGGATCACAGATCCGTGCCAGCCAGATGAAATTTAATAAATAGCCCTCGCCTTCAGGCGGGGGGCTATTGAAAAACTCCTCTCCCAGGGCTTTAGCCCAATTTCATAATTCCAAAAAAAAACCTCACAGGTTTTTAAAACCAGTGAGGTTTGGGTACTAAAACTAATCTTGAATTATTCCGCCGCAGCGTCAGTTATGGTAGGTTTGTCAACCACAGGACGTTGATCCCTGTTTGCTACCTCCCAGGCTGTAAGGAATACCAGTTTTGCCCTTTTTGCAAGCAGATCATACTCGATCTTATCGGGAGTGTCTGTTGGTCTGTGATAGTCTTCATGGACCCCGTTGAAATAGAAAATGATAGGGATGTCATTTTTCGCGAAGTTATAGTGGTCGCTTCGGTAATAAAAACGATTAGGATCATTTTCGTCATTGTATTTATAATCCAGTTCCAGGTTGAGGTACTTTTCATTGACCGCCTCACTTAAATCATGTAATTCCGTGCTTAATTTATCGCTTCCAATCAGGTAAACATAATCTCCGGCTTCCTCTTTTCCTTCTCCCACACGACCTATCATATCGATATTCAGGTTGGTGACAGTTTGTTCAAGCGGAAAAACAGGATTGTCTGTATAGAACTTAGATCCTACAAGGCCTTTTTCCTCTCCGGTAACATTCAGGAACAGGATGGAGCGTTTTGGCCCAAACCCGTCTTCTTTAGCTTTTTTAAAGGCTTCAGCGATCTCCAGAATGGCAACGGTTCCAGAACCATCGTCATCGGCACCGTTAAAGATGTTTCCTTCATCGTCTATTCCCACATGGTCATAATGTGAAGAGATCACCAAAATTTCCTCTGGGAGAGAAGTCCCTTTTATATACGCCAGAACATTTTCTGAAGGCTTTACGTCACCTCGGGTGAATACGCTTGACGGCACTTCCTGGAAATAGTCATCTTCCCCCAGGGGAGAGGGAATATCAAGCTTTTTGTATTCCGTTTTCAGGTATTCGGCAGCCAGTTTTTGTCCGGGTTCACCCGTTTCCCTTCCCTCAAATTCGTCACTTGCGAAAGTGAAAAGATGTTCCTTAAGTTCATCTGGGGTGATGGTATTCGCATATTCTAAAGGATTCGCCTCTTCAACACTCTTTGGTTTGGGGGCTTTACAGGCCACTAAGCTCGCCGCCAAAGTAAAAACCAGTACTTTTTTCATTATTTCGATACTTATATTTGGGCACACAATATAATGGTTTTTGATTGAAAACCTGACTTTGGGATTGTCCCTCTTTTTAACTTTATTCTGAAGCAAATCTTATGCCTGGATCGATTTTCTTAACCTATTATGTCGTATCTTAAACACTGCCAAACAGTTATTGTCAAAAACCTGAGAGATATGAAAAAGAACGCACCTGTTTCTGCCATCATGACCAGGAACATAGTCAAACTGAAGCTTTCTGACGAGCTATCAACCGCAGAATCCCTGTTCAAAAAGAACCACATACGTCATCTTCCGGTAGTGGAAGCCGGTCATATCGTGGGAATGTTGAGTTATACCGATTTGCTGCGCATCTCATTCGCCGATGCTGTTGATGAGGATGGGGAGGGGATCGAAACCACGGTTTACGATATGTTTACCATCGAGCAGGTGATGACCAAAAAGGTGGTGTGCGTCACTTCGGCCACCAGCATCCAGGAAGTAGGTGAACTCTTCCTGAAACATGAATTCCATGCCCTTCCCGTGGTGGATAATGATACCCTGGTGGGAATTGCAACCACTACAGATGTTATCAGGTATTTCCTAAGGGAAGAAGAGGCTGTGGAAGGGCCTTAGGAGCTTATGGAAGAACGGGCTTTTAGAAAGGTTTAACGATTCTTTGCTGCTGCAGCTGCTGCATATTTTTTAACTTGGAATATGAACAAGTTGAAACTAGTACTATTGCTGTGCCTTACTTCCTGTGTTTTTCCGCAGGATCCTGAAAATTCTTATGAGGAAGCAAGTAAAAACTCCCTTTTGGTAGGAGTGGTTTCAAATCCACCTTTCACAGAAGTAGAGGACAGTAGCTTTAGTGGCAGCGAGGTGGAAATGCTTCGGAAATTTGCGGAAAAGGAGGGGTTAAAGATAAGCTTCAGTGAAGGTTCTGAAAGTGAATTGGTCAAAAAACTGGAAGTCTTTGAACTCCATATTGTCGCGGGTGGTTTTACTAAGAAGACTATCTGGAAAAAGAAAGCGGGGATGACCGTTCCCTATGATAAAGAACATGTTTTCCTTATTCCTAAAGGCGAGAACCGTCTTTTAAAACACCTCGAAGACTTTATTTTTCAGCAAAAGAAAAAGCAGCCATGAAAGTTATCCATGACTTTGAATTGCCGCCAGACTTGCGAAAAGCTCTGAAAAAAGCCAAAAAACTGGAGTGGATCACCGTTTTTTATCTCATAACGGTAACGATTGTAATGTATCTTTCACTCGGGTCATCCCAGGCGATGAAATCAGCCTGGTTGGAAGATGTTTTGAGCCTGGTTCCTTCCATTGCTTTCCTGATCTCTACAAAGATCAACAGCAAGGCCCCCAATAAGAAATTCCCTTATGGATACCATCGCGTTTTTTCCATTTCATTTCTCACCGGTGCAGTTGCCCTTTTAGGAATGGGCCTCTTCCTTGTTTACGATTCCTCCATGGCGCTCATCAAAGCAGATCATCCCACCATAGGTTCAAAAATATTCTTTGGTTATGAGGTCTGGATGGGATGGGTGATGATCCTGGCGCTTTTGTATAGTGCGATTCCGGCCATGATCCTAGGGTTCAAGAAAATACCGTTGGCCGAAGATCTTCATAACAAGTTGCTTTTTACAGATGCCAGTGCTCAAAAAGCTGATTATATGACAGCTTTAGCCGCCATTTTGGGAATACTGGGAGTAGGAGCAGGAATTTGGTGGGCAGATGCTGCGGCCGCACTTTTCATTTCGGTTTCTGTTTTAAAAGATGGTATTCAACATGTCAAAACTGCTTCTCTAGATCTTATGGACCGCTATCCTCAGCGTTTGAAGACCAAAGATGAAGATAAGATCATTATGAAAGTGGAGGAGACCGCCAATTCCTGGCCGTGGGTAAAGGAAGCAAAGGTTAGGTTTAGAGAGGCAGGACAGGTCTATTTTGGACAGGTTGCTGTGGTGCCTAAGGGTGAGATCGATCTCGAAGATATCGCCCGGGGTTATGAAGAATTACGAAGCCTGCACTGGAAGATCCATGATTTCACGATTGATCCGGTCAAAAAGCTGCCACCCTGGTAAAAAAAGAGTGAGAAGGGTAAGTAGGGGGATACACTTCTCACTCGGGTGCCTGATAAGGCGAATATTTTCTACCGCAGTCAAGATAATTTCTTTTTATGGGAAAAAATATGTACGCATTACATTTAACCCGTATTTAACAAGATTTTTTAGAAAATTTGCAATTGAAGCGAACCTCGGATAGATTCTATTATGAATATATTAAAAGAGGAGGAAGCTGCTCATTTTCAGGGAAGAAAAAAATAAGCTTCAAAAAAGGCATTTTTTCTTCTTCGGAATTCAAAAAAGCTTTTTATATTTGCAACCGCTAAGGAGAAATGGCAGAGTGGTCGAATGCGGCAGTCTTGAAAACTGTTGAG
>CAZNFK010000160.1:0-3771 GCA_964572365.1 uncultured Flavobacteriaceae bacterium
TTTAGGGACCAATAGACAAATAATCCTAGTAAAATTAAGTTTAATATTATATTAAGACGCCCCAGCACAAACTGCAGCTTCCTGTTTTTAAACAAAAAAATAGTAATGAACGATATCAAGGCAGAAACAAGGAACAATCCAAATACCAGAAGCCTGTCTTCTGCGTACACGGCTTCCCCCGCTGCATTTTCCCACAAAGAGAAAACAAAGATCAATCCCGCGCTAACCAGGGCAGCCAGAAAAAGATAAATAGTTTGTATTCTTTGCAGCATATTTCGTCAATGAAGGCACAAAAATAAAAGATTCTTTTTAGAAACCATATCTAAAATATTAAAATAAAATTGTATAATTGCAGTATCATTACGTAACCAATTCAATAAGGGTTACTTAGACTCCAATTAATTTTTCGATTCTTCCTCGAGAAGGTTAATTAAACCAAAGACAAATTTTATTCTACAACATTCATGTTTGAAATTTCAGAATTAAAGGCTAAAAAGTTGCCTGAACTTCAGGAAATAGCCAAAACCCTACGCGTACCCAAATACCGCACTCAAAAGAAGCTGGATTTGGTATATCAAATTCTTGATTATCAGGCTGCCAACCCAAAAAAGGTGCAGGAAGTCCTGACCGAGGACGAGCAACCTAAACAAGCGCAGGAAGAACAGAACACTGCCAAAAAGCAGCGTCAACCAAGAAGCAAAAAACCCACAGATGCAGATTCATCTGCTTCCAAAGAAGGTTCTTCAGATAAAAAAGACCACTCCTCCCAAAAAGGCCAGGAAAAACATCATTCTCAAAGACAAAAAGAGTCTTCGGGAAAAGGAAAGGATCATTCAAGAAGAGAGGATTCTAAAAAGCCTGCTGCTGCGAAGGATAACAGGAATCAGCAAAAAGATTCCCGAAAGGATAATCGCCAAAAAGATCAACGATCTCAAAAGGACAGTGGAAACAGAGATAGTGGTAACAGAGACAGTGGGAACAGGGATAACGGAAACCGCGACAATGGTAACCGCGACAACCGCAACCGCTATAAAGAACCGGATTATGAATTTGACGCGATCATAGAAAGTGAAGGAGTCCTGGATATCATGCAGGATGGATATGGCTTTTTAAGGTCTTCAGATTACATGTACCTCTCATCTCCAGATGATATCTATGTTTCTCAGTCTCAGATAAGGCTATTCGGATTAAAGACCGGGGACACCGTTTTAGGACAGGTAAGACCTCCAAAAGAAGGTGAAAAATATTTCCCGCTTATCAAGATCAACAAGATCAACGGGCTTGACCCGCAAGTGGTAAGGGACAGAGTGTCATTTGAACACCTCACCCCTCTTTTCCCTCAGGAAAAATTCAATGTAGCCGAACGCCAGAGTACGGTTTCAACCCGAATTATTGATCTTTTCTCACCTATTGGAAAAGGACAAAGAGGAATGATCGTCGCGCAGCCAAAAACAGGAAAAACAATGCTTCTTAAGGATATTGCCAACGCTATCGCGGCAAACCATCCTGAGGTGTACCAAATCATCCTCCTTATAGATGAGCGACCTGAAGAAGTTACCGACATGCAGCGAAATGTAAAAGGAGAGGTTGTAGCCTCGACTTTTGATAAAGAAGCTCATGAACACGTAAGGGTAGCCAACATTGTTCTTGAAAAAGCAAAACGAATGGTAGAATGCGGGCACGATGTTGTGATCCTCCTGGATTCGATCACGCGTCTTGCCAGGGCATACAATACCGTGCAACCTGCCAGTGGTAAAGTATTAAGTGGAGGTGTTGACGCCAATGCATTGCATAAACCAAAAAGATTCTTTGGTGCCGCGAGAAATATTGAGAACGGAGGCTCCCTTTCCATCATCGCGACCGCACTTACAGAAACAGGTTCGAAAATGGATGAAGTGATCTTTGAGGAATTCAAAGGTACCGGTAACATGGAGCTTCAACTGGATAGAAAGATCGCTAACAGGCGTATCTTCCCTGCCATTGATCTTACTTCTTCCAGTACAAGACGTGATGATATCCTGCTTGATGAGAATACGCTTCAAAGAATGTGGGTAATGCGCAAGTACCTTGCGGATATGAACCCTGTTGAAGCGATGGAATTCATCAATGACCGAATCAAACAGACCAGAAATAATGAAGAATTCCTGATCTCTATGAACGGATAGGGAAGTTTTTCTAATTCATAAAAAAATCCGGCCATCTTAGGATGAGCCGGATTTTTTGCTTTTGAGCAATTTGTTCGGATCTTTGGCCTTACCTGAAATTATCACCCACAGAAAAGTACTCCTTCTCCCCTTTATTCCAATGTTTAACTCCCTCTGCGTCCCTCTCCGGACAAATGGCTAAATAATATCCTGGCGTCAACTGGAATCTCAATTGATCAACATCAGACAACTCTGGATAAAAATAATGTCCTTTATATGGTTTAACAGGATAGGAACTTTTTTCTCCAGTTTCCTCATATCTCTTCCAGTATTCGTCAATTTCCTTCCAATAAGCTTCGATATCCTCAATAGTCTTTCCCGGTTTCATCCTAACGATAGCAAGAGAATGCAATATCGTATCGGTTTTTTGGACCTTTAGTATTTTAACTCCTTTTTGTATGTCGTTACTTTTAATGATATTGAGATTATTATTCCCCAAACTGACTGCAAATTCCGCAGGATCTTCTTTTGCTATTTTAGGGAGTTCTTGAGCCACCATATAGTTATCTTTCACTATGAAAGGCTGTTTCATCCCCCAAACACTATATTCATGTGACATTAATGCATATCTACCGGGCTCCACATTTACTTTAAGATAAGACACCCTTCCTGTTTCCGCTTCCTCAACACCACCTAAAAATTGAGTAAAAGTTGGATCAGAAATATCATAAAAAAACTCCTCCGCCTCCTTTATTGAGCTTTTACCTTCCAATTTTACCAGGTGAAGATCCATAGGGTAATCTTCATGTTTAATTTTTAAAGTTTTTTCACCTGCAGATTTGAAAAGATCTGCATCAATCTGATACTTTTTTAAGGCAACAACACCATCTGCAACCGGTTCAGGCGCACCAGAAGGTTTTTCTAGTACTTTAAAATACCTTATCATTCCGAGATCTGAATGTATTTTACCATTTTCTGTTTTAGCTCCACAAGCTATGTAATAATCCCCAGGTTTTAAATGTATAGTGGTTTCACTTTTCTGGCCGGGTGAATGAAATCCTGGACCTCCCATTGGATCACCTATTGGCCATTGCCAGTTATTAATATCCTTAAGAAAGCTTTCTGTAGCTAAAGTATCGGGCTTTTTACCGATAAAGGCTACGTGCGTGTCGTTTCCCTTATTATTAAACCGAAAAGTTATCCAACCTGAGGGAATTTCTTCGGGAATGGCAAATGCATAATCAAATGCCCCCACATCAACCACATATGTAGAATTATTTTCGACCTGTTGCGATAGCTGTTCTTGGGCAAGGGTATTAGAAGTAGCCAAAAAGAATAATAAAATCATGAGCCGTTCCATATATTGAAAATTAAAAGATTAATATTCTTATATATATTTAAAAACTGCTTTAGGACTCATTCAAAATGATTGAGAAATGAATAAGCAATTTTCAGGAGGGAAGTTCGTAGGGAAGAAATGAAAAGATCAGACTATAGTCGTGATCATATCAGGAAGTTACAAAAAAGATAATTAAAGCCAAATAATTGGTTGCTAATCAGCTATTTAAAGGTAAAAAGAAATGTAAAAGGAATACGGAGGCAAAAAATAAAAAATGCCTCTCGTTCT
>CAZNFK010000161.1:0-1452 GCA_964572365.1 uncultured Flavobacteriaceae bacterium
GACAGGCCAGTGACATTGAGATCACCGCCCGTGAGATCCTTACCCTTAAAAAGGAATTATATGAGATCATCGCTAAACATTCGGGTCAGCCTTACGAAAAGATCGAGGAAGACAGTGACCGGGATTACTGGATGAAAGCTGATAAAGCTTTGGATTACGGAATGATAGATGAAATTTTAACAAGGTCGTAAAAAAGCCTTTTTAAAGAATGAAAGAGATAGTCTCTTAGAGAGACAACAATAAAAAAGTTATGGCAAAAGAAGAATTAGAATGTTCCTTTTGTGGAAGGAAAAAACCAGAGACCAACCTGCTCATTGCCGGGCTGGACGCACATATTTGCGACCGCTGCATTGAACAGGCACATGGTATCGTTATAGAGGAATCAAAGCAAGAGGGTACCAGTGAGCTTTCTTCTGAATTGAAACTGAGAAAACCACAGGCGATAAAATCATTTTTGGATCAATATGTAATTGGTCAGGAGCACACGAAAAAAGTGCTTTCGGTCGCGGTTTACAACCACTATAAAAGGTTGCTGCAGCCGGTCTCTGATGAAGACATCGAGATCCAGAAGAGTAACATCATCATGGTAGGGGAAACCGGTACCGGGAAAACCCTTATGGCTAAGACCATCGCCAAGATGCTGAATGTGCCGCTCGCTATAGTGGACGCAACTGTGTTGACCGAGGCAGGTTATGTAGGGGAAGATGTGGAAAGCATACTTACCAGACTGTTACAGGCAGCCGACTATAACCTTGAAAAAGCCCAGCACGGAATCGTTTTCATAGATGAGATCGATAAGATAGCACGCAAGAGCGACAACCCTTCCATCACCCGAGATGTGTCGGGAGAAGGGGTGCAACAGGCTTTATTGAAATTATTGGAAGGCACCACGGTGAACGTACCGCCAAAAGGAGGTAGAAAACATCCCGATCAAAAGTTCATTGAGGTAGATACCGAAAACATCCTGTTTGTAACCGGAGGGGCTTTTGATGGCATTGAAAGGAACATCAGTAAAAGACTGAATATGCAGGCAGTTGGTTTCAGCGCTTCAAAAAGTGACGATGCCATTGAAAGGGAAAACCTGTTGAAGTACATCATTCCAAAAGATCTTAAGGATTTCGGATTGATCCCAGAGATCATTGGGCGTCTTCCTGTGCTCACGCATATGAATCCGCTGGACAAGAAAACGCTTCGCTCCATACTTACCGAGCCTAAAAATGCCATTATCAAGCAGTACCAGAAATTGTTTGAGATGGATGATATCGACTTTACAATTACCGATGAGGCGTTGGATTATATCGTAGAAAAGGCGATAGAGTACAAGCTGGGAGCAAGGGGATTGCGTTCTCTTTGCGAGGCCATCCTTACCGATGCCATGTTTGAAATGCCCGAAAGCAACAGCAACAGCCTGAAGGTCACCAAGGAATATGCTGAAGAAAAACTGGATAAATC
>CAZNFK010000161.1:1552-3703 GCA_964572365.1 uncultured Flavobacteriaceae bacterium
TTTAACTTCTACAGATCTGTTTTTGGAGGAGATTTCCTGTCGATAGGCAGGTTTTCTGACATGCAATCTGACGAAGGAGTCATTGTGCCCGAGTACAAGATGAACAAGATCATGTACATTTCACTTCCCATAGGGGAACAAACCGTTCTTATGGGCAGTGATTCAGACGAGGAATGGAGCCCTGCCGTGGTATCCGGAAACAACATTTCCCTTTCTATTACCGCGAAAACCAAAGAAGATGCCGACAGGTTTTTTGAAAATCTTTCGGGAGAGGGTAAGATAATCATGCAAATCGGCGATGTGTTCTGGGGCAGTTACTACGGAATGTGTACCGATAAGTTCGGAGTGAACTGGGCGGTATGTTATGAAAAAAAGGAAACCGATTATTAACCGGTATTGAAACCCATGAAAATAGATTCTCAAGATTTGCTTTCAGATCTCACTGCCTTAACCCGGCAGCATATTTCTATGGCCGAAGAATTACAAAAACATTCTTTCGAAGATCTTAGCCATCGCCCCGCACCGGGCAGCTGGAATGCCCTTGAATGCATTCAGCACCTTAATCTCTATGGCGACTATTACCTGCCCGAGATCGAAAAACAGATAAGGGAAAGTGAACATCCCTGGCAAGAGCAGTTCAAAAGCGGATTTCTAGGAAACTATTTTGCCCAAAGCATGCTCCCAAAAGAAAAGCTGAATAAAATGAAAACTTTCAGGGACAAAGATCCGATAGAGACAGACCTGGATGTCACTGTGATCTCCGATTTCATTCGGCAGCAACAGCAAATGCTGGAACTTCTAAGAGCGGCAGAAAAGGTGGATCTTGGGAAAACAAAGACCGGCACCAGTATTTCGAAATTCATTAAGCTTAAGCTTGGGGATTCTTTTAGGGTGGTTATTTACCACAATCAGCGTCACCTGGAACAGGCGCTCAGGGCTTTGCGAACGCATAAGTCAGAAAATACGGGTGTTCTTTAATAAAAAAAGCTGCCCTCAAGGCAGCTTTTCTTATACTCATATTGATTATGGTAAGGCTTTTACTTCTACCGGATTCCAATCCAGGTTCTTCACCATTTGATTGAATTCAGGGACTTTTTCGGAATATACTTCCCGTAGTTTCTCCAGCTCCTCATTGATCTCTTTGGTGATCTCATTTCGAAATTTCAAGGCAGAATCTGTAGGGCTAAAATCTCCCACAGCCATCAATGAATTGAGGTGGGCAAGTTTATTGTTCAAACGAATAGGAAAGTTCAGCGGATCCTGCGAACTTCTGTTTTTTGTTTGATACAGGCGTTCTTCAACTTCGGTGAGATCTTTTTTGATCTCTTCCCCCAACTCTTTTACCTCTCCGGCACCTTCAACGTCGGCTATCTGCTCAAGGACTTCAGTGATCTGACTTTTTGTAGTGCGCAGGTCTTCAATGGCATTGTGGGTTTTACTGATCTTTTCTACCAGCGACTGTAAAAAGTCGAACTGCTCCTTCAGGTCTTTTTCGGTAGCGGTAGAACGAGGATCATTCAGTATTCTGAAATCCTGTGCCTTTTCCTGCTCATCGTTCACCAGGGCCACCTTATATTCTCCAGGCACGGCCTTAGGACCATCCATAGAAGACCACCAAAGCACCATTCCGTCGAAAGTATCGGCGCCCGGGTATCTCATGTTCCAGTTAAAGCTGTTCATCCCGGGTTCGATTTCCAGTTTGCCTTCCTTCAGCTTTTTTTCGGGATGGGTGGAGTAGGCGGTGATGAGTTCGTTGCTGTTGTTCCTGAACTCGAGCCTAACAGTATCTACCGCTGTGGTATCCTTAATAAAGAAATTCACTGTAACTCCTCCGGGGTGGTTGGTTCCGGCTGTTTTGGATGGGCCTCGCGAACCTCCGTCCATCCGGTAGCTGTCCATAGGTTGGAAAAGATGTACAGGATTTGACATGACATCCTCCTTAAGCTGGTGTAGCGGCGTGAGATCGTCAATGATCCAGAAACTTCTACCCTGGGTGGCGGCAATTAGGTTCTTGTTCTTTATGGCAAGATCGGTGATAGGAACTATGGGAAGGTTTTGCTGAAAAGGTTTCCAGGAAGCCCCGTCATCAAATGAGATGTACATTCCAGATTCGGTTCCTGCGTAGAGCAGCCCCTTCCGGTTTGGATCGGC
>CAZNFK010000162.1:0-3702 GCA_964572365.1 uncultured Flavobacteriaceae bacterium
GAATTCATGACCTTCAACTTTTCCCTGGTTGGGATCGACCAGATCATCAACAACGCGGCAAAAATGCGTCAAATGAGCGGAGGGCAGTTTAATATACCAATCGTATTTCGAGGACCAACTGCTTCTGCAGGACAATTGGGTGCGACACACTCCCAGGCTTTTGAAAGCTGGTATGCGAATACTCCGGGATTGAAGGTTATCGTTCCTTCAAATCCATACGATGCGAAAGGACTTTTGAAAGCAGCCATTCGTGATGACGATCCGGTTATTTTCATGGAAAGTGAGCAAATGTATGGAGACAAAGGTGAAGTACCCGAAGAGGAGTATGTATTGCCGATTGGAGTAGCCGATATTAAAAGAGAAGGAAAGGATGTGACCATTGTTTCTTTCGGAAAGATCATCAAGGTGGCTTATAAAGCAGCTGAAGAACTGGAAAAAGAAGGAATTTCCTGTGAGATCATTGACCTTAGAACCATCCGTCCTATGGACCATGAGACTATCCTGAAGTCTGTAAAAAAGACCAACAGGCTCGTGATCCTCGAGGAGGCATGGCCTTTTGGAAACGTGGCTACCGAGATCACTTACCAGGTACAGGCACAGGCTTTCGACTTTTTGGATGCGCCTATCGTAAAGATCAACACTGCCGATACTCCGGCTCCATATTCTCCGGTACTTCTGGAAGAGTGGTTGCCAAATCACAACGACGTGATCAAGGCGGTCAAAAAAGTGATGTACAAAGACTAAGAGGTCTCAAAAAATATGATTTGAAAGCCTTCTTTTTAGAAGGCTTTTTTTATGTCGCTTTGTGAAGGAACTCTTAAAGACTGAAAACTTCTTCTAAAATTCCCGGAAGAATTTTGCTTCCGTTAGTGGAACTTCCTTTTTAAAAGTTCAAAATGAGTATATTTGCCGCCCTTAAACAGAAAAAACAGATTTTTAAATACTACGAAAATGACCAAGACCTTTGACGTTCTTATCGAAATTCCGAAAGGATCCAGGAATAAATACGAATATGATTTTAAACTGAAGAAAGTGAGATATGACAGGATGATCTTTTCTTCCATGATGTATCCTGCCGATTACGGATTTATTCCAGAAACCCTGGCTTTAGACGGCGACCCTCTTGATGTTCTGGTGCTGGTGACCGAACCAACTTTCCCGGGATGTGTGATGGAGGTAAAACCTATCGGGGTTTTCCACATGGCCGATGAGAAAGGACCGGATGAAAAGGTGATCTGCGTACCGGTTTCAGATCCTATCTGGAACAAACACAATGATCTGAATGACGTCAACGGACACCTTATTAAAGAGATCGAGCATTTCTTCCAGGTGTACAAAGATCTTGAGCAGAAGAAAGTAGATGTGGAAGGCTGGGGAGACCTGCAGGAAGCCAATACCATTATAGACGAATGCATAAAACGCTACGCGAACAGCAAGGAAGAAAAAGGAAATTTCAGTATTAAATAAGGAATTTTTCCGTTTTCTGATTGTTATCATTTAAGCAATAACCTCAAAAGTTATTGCTTTTTTCTTTTCTAACGTTTTGTTAACTTTAGCGCCACTAAAAATTTTAACAAAAAATTATGGAATCATTGATGATCTGGTTGCCGGCCATTCTGGCGATCATAGGGCTCATATTTATGTGGGCAAAACGCGCCTGGGTGATGAAGCAGGACGCGGGAGACGGAAAAATGAAAGATATCTCTTCACATATCTATGAAGGGGCGTTGGCCTTTCTCAAGGCAGAGTATAAATTACTTACCATTTTCGTGATCGGGGCCAGTATCGTACTTGCCGGGATCTCTTTTATTGTTCCTACCACACACATTCTTATTGTAGTGGCTTTTATCTTTGGAGCTATTTTTTCGGCTTTGGCCGGAAACATGGGGATGAAGATCGCAACCCAGTCTAACGTACGTACTACCCAGGCAGCAAGAACCAGTCTGCCTCAAGCTTTAAAAGTTTCTTTTGGAGGCGGTACTGTGATGGGCCTTGGAGTGGCAGGACTGGCAGTTTTAGGTCTTACCACCTTCTTCATTATCTTTTTCCATGTCTTCATGGGGGGTGAGTGGACCGATGTTCATCAAATGACCATAGTACTTGAAACCCTTGCCGGTTTCTCCCTGGGAGCTGAATCTATCGCCCTCTTCGCCCGCGTGGGTGGAGGTATTTACACCAAGGCTGCCGATGTGGGAGCCGACCTTGTTGGAAAAGTAGAAGCGGGAATCCCGGAGGATGATCCTCGTAACCCTGCAACCATCGCCGATAACGTTGGGGACAACGTGGGGGATGTTGCCGGAATGGGTGCCGATCTCTTCGGAAGTTATGTCGCCACGGTTTTAGCGGCAATGGTTCTCGGTAACTATGTTATAAAAGATATGGGCGGGGATATTGTATCTGAAGGCTTTGGCGGAATAGGACCTATCCTTCTGCCAATGGCGATCGCCGGCTTCGGAATTATCTTCTCTATAATTGGAACCCTCCTGGTTAAGATCAGCAGTAATACGGCTAAAGAAGCTGAAGTGCAGTCTGCATTGAACAAGGGGAACTGGATCTCCATCGCATTGGTGGCCATTTCTTCTTTCTTCCTGGTAACCTGGATGCTTCCAGAGACCATGCAAATGGAGTTTTTCGGGGAAGGTTCACAACAGATCTCTTCAATGAGAGTATTCTACGCTACTTTAGTAGGACTTGTCGTTGGAGGTGTGATCTCTGCGGTTACTGAATATTATACCGGACTCGGTAAAAAGCCGGTCCTCTCTATTGTACAGAATTCTTCTACGGGTGCAGGTACCAACATCATTGCCGGACTTGCAACCGGTATGATCTCAACTTTTTACTCTGTACTTCTTTTCGCTATCGCGATATGGGCCTCCTATGCTTTCGCCGGATTCTACGGAGTCGCGCTTGCAGCTTCAGCAATGATGGCCACAACTGCCATGCAGCTTGCTATCGACGCATTCGGACCCATCGCGGATAACGCGGGTGGTATTGCCGAAATGAGCGAATTGCCTTCCGAAGTTAGAGAAAGAACAGATATCCTGGATTCTGTAGGAAATACAACCGCCGCAACCGGAAAAGGATTTGCGATCGCTTCTGCGGCGCTTACTTCCCTTGCACTTTTTGCGGCCTATGTAACCTTTACAGGCATCGACGGAATCAACATTTTCAAGGCTCCTGTATTAGCCATGCTTTTCGTGGGAGGTATGATCCCTGTTGTGTTCTCTGCTCTTGCCATGCAATCTGTAGGAAAAGCAGCTATGGATATGGTGAACGAAGTACGTCGCCAGTTCCGTGAGATCCCGGGAATTATGGAAGGAACCGGAAAGCCGGAATACGACAAATGTGTGGAGATCTCTACAAAAGCGGCTTTGAGAGAGATGCTTTTACCGGGATTATTAACTATTGGTTTCCCGATCCTTATCGTTATCGTGCCAATGGTTCTTGGCTATGAGAACCGGTTGATCGCCGAAATGCTTGGTGGATATATGGCCGGGGTGACCGTTAGCGGTGTGCTTTGGGCTATTTTCCAGAACAACGCCGGTGGCGCCTGGGATAATGCCAAGAAATCTTTTGAAGCCGGGGTAATGATCAACGGCGAAATGACCTACAAAGGATCTGATGCGCATAAAGCGGCCGTAACGGGAGATACAGTTGGAGACCCATTTAAAGATACTTCAGGGCCTTCTATGAACATTCTTA
>CAZNFK010000163.1:0-3662 GCA_964572365.1 uncultured Flavobacteriaceae bacterium
CCCCTAATATCAAGTCTGCTGTTCTTCTCTTTCCAGGCCTCCAGGAGCTCCAGGATCTCATGATCTGAAAAGTCGCGGGTGGCTGTGCTAATGTAGCAGATGGCGTGTTGCATTAAAAAATTCCAGTTTTGTTGCCCTAACAATTTAAAAAATAGTATTCAATAAAGTTGCCAAGGTTTTATTAATTGGGGAGTATTAGTGAATAATTCAGATTTTTTGTCAGAAAAACCCCTTGAAACTGAAACATCTTCGTTTTTTTGCAGTCTATAGACAAAAGTCATCAATGAAATCAATCTTTACAGCGCTCTTCCTGATCTTTGGTTTTTCTGCCCTAGCACAGGAAAGCGATAGCATTCCGCGGAAACAGATCCACATCACTCGAATTCAGGAATCGCCGAAGATCGATGGGAGATTGAACGATGGGGCATGGAAAAACGCCGCAACAGCTACCGATTTTGTTGAGAGGCTGCCCAATAACGGAAGGCCCATTCCCGACAGCCTGGCCACTACCGTTAAGATAGTATATGATGACCTGGGTATTTATTTTGGAGCAGAGATGCTGGACCCCAGTCCTGGAGAAATCAGAAAAGAACTCACTGAACGGGATGGAATAGGCAATGATGATTTCTTCTTTATCCTGCTCAACGGTTACAACGACCGGCAGCAGAGCATGCAGTTCATAGTCACGGCCGCAGGGGTGCAGTACGACGCCAAAATGACCAACGGCTTTGAGGATTCTTCCTGGAATGCCATCTGGTACAGTGACATTGAGATCAATGGCCGCGGGTGGACGGCCGAGATCTTCATTCCTTATTCCGAATTGAGGTTCCCCGAAAAACCCGTTCAGGAATGGGGCCTGCAAATGGAAAGGGAATTCAAGCGCGCCGGCACCCGGTACAGCTGGAGCCCCATCAATACCGCCAAAGGCTCTTACTCTATTTATGACGGCGAGATCCACGGGATCGAAAATATTGAGACCCCTACCCGACTTTCGGTGCAGCCCTATATTTCTACCTATCTGAACAATTACGACGGGGAGACCACCACGAATGTCAACGGCGGAATGGACCTGAAATATGGCATTAATGACGCTTTTACGCTGGATATGATCCTAGTGCCCGATTTTGGCCAGACCAAATTTGATGAATCTGTGCTCAACCTTTCGGCTTTCGAGGTACAGTATGATGAGCAGCGGCCTTTCTTTACGGAAGGAACTGAGCTCTTTACCAAAGGGAACCTCTTCTATTCCCGAAGGGTGGGCGGTGCACCTGCTGGACATATAGATCTTTCCGAAGATGAAGAGATCCTAAATTATCCGTCTTCCGTAGACCTTATAAACGCTTTAAAAGTTTCGGGCCGTACAGACGGGGGCCTGGGAATCGGGTTTTTTAATGCCATTACCGAAAAGACTTACGTTACGGTGGAGAACACCCAAACCGGAGAGTCGCGCCGGGAACTTATTGAGCCATTCACCAACTATAACATCCTGGTGCTTGACCAACGCTACGGCGATAATTCTTCTGTTTCCCTGGTCAATACCAATACCACGCGTGAAGGGCATTTTAGGGATGCGAACGCCACCGGGCTCTACCTCAACCACACCAACGAGAAGAATACTTTTAGTTATTTTACGGGCCTGGAGGGCAGTTGGGTGATGGAAGACGAAACAAAAGCCGGACTCGAGGCCGCGGCCGGCCTCTCCAAAATTAGCGGAAAGAACCGGGCCGACCTCAATTTCCAGCTGCGCACCAAAGATTATGATATCAATGACCTTGGCTATTCCAGCGCCACCAATTATGTGCGGTACCAGGGACTATACCAGCGCAGGCTTTTACAACCCAAAGGTTTCCTGAATAACATGTACCTGAATTTCGTTACGGTTCACGAGCGTCGCCTGGAGCCCGATCTTCACAGCAAACTGATCCTGAATTTCAACTCCAGTTTTACCACCAAAAACTTTTTCAATTTTGGTGGCGGCTTTGAAACCACTCCCCTTGGCACTAACGACATTTATGAACCACGTGTGGACGGGCTTTATTTCAAGATCCCTACCTATTACGATCAGTGGCTGTGGTTCAATACAGATTTTAGGAAGAAACTCGTGGTGCAGGCCACTGCTGACTGGTACAAATATGACGAACGTGGCCGGGGAGATCTCATCCTGGATTTTAGTCCACGTTACCGGTTTTCAGATAAATTCAAGGTTCAATTGTCTACCAATGTTAGGCTTTCAGATAAAGAAGAAGGTTTTGTGGATTTCCTGGAAGACGACATTTTGTTTGGGCAGCGGGACCGCAATACCGTCGTGAATTCCTTGGGAGCCAATTATATCTTCAACAATAAGATGGGGCTGAACCTGGCCTTCAGGCACTATTATTCCGAAGTTTTCTATACCGAATTCTACACGTTGCAGGATGAGGGCGAGCTAGGTTATTACGGCCCGGCAAATAACGAATACAACACCACTTACAACAGCTGGAACGTGGATCTGCGCTTCTCCTGGTGGTTTGCACCGGGCAGCCAGATGACGCTGCTGTACCGAAATGCTACCGACAGTTACCTGGGTTACTCCCACATCAATATAGGTGATAACTTCAGAAACCTTTTTGAGCAGCCGCAGGTGAACAGTCTCTCCCTTCGTATTTCCTATTTTTTGGACTACAACAGGGTGAAAAACTGGTTTAAGAATTCAGGCGATCCCGCACGGAATTCCGAAGGAACGAGCTATCTGGATTCAAAAAAGAGGTTTTAGAGCGTAAATTATTTAAAAGCAAAAGGTTGCCTGAGGGTGACCTTTTCTGTTTTTATACATGTTTGAAAAATTTCTGTAACCTTTTTTCTTCCGGCTCTGTCCAATAAGTGATGCATCGATCAAATCACTTAAAGTCAGAAAAAATGAAAAAACAGCAACTTTTAATACTCCTTCTCCTTTGCCTCATAGGCTTTGTGAGTGAAGCACAGTATAAATCAGAACCAATTGAAACCCTGAAGGGAGAAAAGATCCCAACTGAACAGCTGGAGGTTTTCCTGCTTCAGAAAATGGATTCCCTGGACATCCCTGGGCTTTCCGTCGCCCTCATCAACCACAACGAGATTGTTTACAAGAATTCTTTTGGGGTCACAAATTTGGAAACCGGTGAAAAGGTGGATGACAATACCATTTTTGAAGCGGCTTCACTATCCAAACCGGTTTTTGCCTACCTTGTTATGAAAATGGTCGAAAAAGGCTTGTTAGATCTTGACAAACCTATGGTTGAATACCTTCCACACCCGGGAATTGCAGAAAATTCAAAGGAATGGTACCGGTTAGTGACGCCGCGGATGATCCTTTCGCACAGTTCAGGTTTTCCTAATTGGTCAAACAACAAGAAAATTGAAATCGCTTTTAAACCGGGAACAGATTTCTCTTATTCGGGGGAAGCATATCAATATCTGGCGGCGGTTGTAGGGAAGCTCAACGGCGTTGGCTGGGAAGACGATCTTAATCAGGTGTTTATAGAGGAAGTGGCCAAACCTTTGGGGATGCGGCATACTTCCTTTACCTGGACAGACTATATTGAGGCACACAAAGCCATGGGCCACAAAGATGGTAAAGTCACAGAAAAACTTGAGCATGGAAAATCGTTTGGAGCCGCCTACAGCCTCCATTCCGAAGCAGGAGA
>CAZNFK010000164.1:0-3590 GCA_964572365.1 uncultured Flavobacteriaceae bacterium
TTGAAAAAAACAGTCAAGGTGAGATCATTTCCAAAGTATTGACCGATGAAAGCCCGAAATCTTTTTGGGTTGCTGAAGCCAATAATGATAAACAGTGGGTCGAGATCGAAATGCCTGAACCCGGAAATATCTACGCCTTCCAGCTGAATTTTCATGACCAGGAATCGGAAATTTACACCCGTACAGAAGGTTTACGCCATCGATTTACCCTGGAGGTTTCAGAAGATGGAAAGAACTGGAAGACGGTTATAGACAGAAGTAACAGTTTTGAAGATGCGCCTAATGCGTACCTCACCCTTAACCAACCCGTAAAAGGAAAATACGTTCGCTATAAAAATGTTGAAGTACCCGGGAAGAACCTGGCACTATCCGAAATAAGGGTTTTTGGAAAAGGATTCGGAAAGAAGCCTTCAAAAGTGAAGGGTTTTAAAATAAACCGTCAGGAAGACAGAAGAGACGCTTCCTTCAAGTGGGAACCTGTGAAAGGCGCCCAGGGTTATAACATCCGCTGGGGTATCGCTCCAGATAAGTTATACCAGTCCTGGTTGATCTACGATGTAAATGAACATTTTATGCGCAACCTGGATCGTGGTACAAAATACTACTTTAGTATAGAAGCGTTTAATGAGAATGGGATCTCAGAAAGAACTGAGGTTCAGGAAGTGAAATAAAGAAAAGCCAATTATCAATTTTTAAAAATATAAATAACATGAGAAATTTTAATCTGTTAGCCGCCGTCCTGATATTCGTGGGACTTTCGAGTCTCCAGGCTCAGGAAAAGATCCCGCAGGTAGAAGAATTGCTTGCAAAAATGACCCTTGAAGAAAAGATCGGCCAGCTTAACCTTTTAACACCGGGCGGTGGCGTTGCCACAGGATCGGTGGTAAGTGAAGATGTAGAAGCCAAGATCAAGGCCGGTAAAGTGGGTGGAGTTTTCGGTGTTTCCAGCCCCGAAAGAGTGCGTCAGGCACAGGAACTAGCGGTGAAAAATTCTCGCCTGGGCATTCCATTACTCATTGGGTCTGACGTTATTCATGGGTATAAAACTACTTACCCCATTCCGCTGGGACTTTCTGCCAGCTGGGATATGGATCTGATCAAGGAGGGAGCCAAAATGGCTGCGAAAGAAGCCACCGCTGACGGGATCAACTGGAACTTCTCGCCCATGGTCGATATCGCAAGAGATCCAAGATGGGGTCGTATTGCAGAAGGAGCAGGAGAAGATCCATACCTGGGATCTCAGATAGCCAAAGCAATGGTTGAGGGATACCAGCAGGATGATCTTTCTAAACCTCATACCATGATGGCAACTGTGAAGCACATGGCTCTATATGGAGCGCCCGAAGCCGGAAGGGATTACAACACGGTTGATATGAGCCGCCTTAAAATGTTCAACGAGTACCTGCCTCCTTACAAAGCTGCAGTAGATGCCGGAGTGGGGAGTGTGATGACTTCTTTTAACGATATTGACGGTATTCCTGCCACAGGTAATAAATGGCTTTTAACCGATCTTTTGCGTGAAAGATGGGGCTTTGACGGATTTGTGGTGTCAGATTATACCTCAGTAAATGAAATGATCGCTCATGGTTTGGGAGATCTTCAGCAGGTTTCAGCATTGGCTATAAACGCAGGACTGGATATGGACATGGTTGGAGAAGGTTTCTTAACCACCTTGAAAAAATCTGTCGAAGAAGGATTGGTTTCCGAAGAACAGATCACCAAAGCGGCGAGAAGAATTCTTGAAGCCAAGCATAAGATAGGTCTATTGGATGATCCTTACCTGTATTCTGATGAAAGCAGACCAGAAAAAGACATTCTAACAGAAGAGAACAGGAAATTGGCTCGTAAAGCTGCCACCAGGTCTTTTGTACTTCTGAAAAAACACAATAATACCTTGCCTTTGGCCAAGGATGCTAAGATCGCTCTTATCGGTCCGTTAGCCAATGATAAATTCAATATGCTTGGCACCTGGGCTCCAACCGGAGATCAGCAGCTTTCTATTCCGGCACTGGAAGGATTTAGAAATGTGGCTCCAAATGCCAACATTACCTTTGCGAAAGGTGCGAACATTAGTAATGACACTAGCTTTGCGAAAAAGGTCAATGTTTTTGGTCCCCGTATCCAGATAGCAGCGGAGTCTCCTGAAATTTTGTTGCAGGAAGCTTTGAAAGTAGCCAATGCTTCAGATGTTATTGTAGCCGTGGTTGGGGAAGCTGCCGAAATGAGCGGAGAAGCTGCAAGCCGTACAGATATTACCATTCCCGACAGCCAGAAAAAACTGATCAGGGAACTGGTAGCAACCGGAAAACCTGTAGTACTGGCGCTCATGAGCGGAAGACCACTGGATATTTCCGAAGAAATGGAATTGCCGGTGAGCATTCTACAGGTATGGCACCCCGGTGTGGAAGCCGGTAACGCGATCGCAGATGTTATCTTTGGGGACTATAACCCATCAGGAAAACTTACCGCTACCTGGCCAAGAAGTGTGGGACAAGTGCCCATCCATTACCGCATGAAAACCACCGGAAGACCGGGACCTGAATCAGGAGAGTTCCAGAAATTCAAGACCAATTACCTTGATTCTCCTAATAGCCCGTTACTCCCATTCGGTTATGGACTTAGCTATACGACCTTTGAGTATAGCGATGTGAAGGCAAGTTCTGAAAAGCTTAATGCCGATGGATCTATCGAACTGAGCGCGACAGTAACGAACACCGGAAATTACGACGGAGAGGAGATCGTGCAGTTATATATTCGTGATGTGGTGAGAAGCGTGACCCCTCCGGGAAAAGAACTCAAAGGTTTTCAAAAGATAGCTCTTAAAAAGGGGGAATCAAAAACAGTGACTTTTACGATCACTCCCGAAGATCTTAAGTTCTATAACTATGACATTAAATATGTGAATGAGCCCGGGGAATACGAATTCTTCATCGCGGGCAGTTCAGATCATGAGATGGCTGGTTCATTTGAACTGACCGAATAAGGCTGGCAAAATGTTCTTTTGAATAGAACTTCCTGGTGCCTTTTGCCCAGGAAGTTCATTAAATCCTGTAACTGTGAAAAATCTGCACATTCCTTTAATAACCCTCGTCTGGTTTTCCATTTTCTCTCTTACAGCCCAGGAAAAAAAGGCTATTCCAGAGAGCCCTAATGTTATTTTCATCCTTGCCGATGATGTGGGTTATGCCGATCTAGGGATCGACGGCGGAACAGTTCCTACTCCAAATCTTGATAAACTGGCCAGGCAGGGCATGCGCTTTACAGATGCCCACTCACCGGCGGCTCTTTGCGCTCCTTCGCGTTTTAGCCTGCTCACCGGAAGTTATCCTTACAGGAACGGCCGCCCCGGCGGCTCCTGGGATGTGAATAACAGCTCCGGGTTCAGCTTTAACGGTGATAGAACCAAAGCAGGAAGGCATATCACTGTGGGTGAGATCATGCAAAATGCGGGCTATAAAACCGCTTTCTTCGGAAAAATGCATCTTGGAGGAAATGTTTACAATTCAGAAGGAGAAGTGATCAGAGAAAAAGATAAGCTCAATACCATGGACTATAGCCTGGGAGTTGATGATGCCTTAAATGAACACGGA
>CAZNFK010000165.1:0-3570 GCA_964572365.1 uncultured Flavobacteriaceae bacterium
TCACCCGCGGCTGCGACAACATGTGTACTTTTTGCGTGGTGCCTTTTACCCGCGGTAGGGAAAGAAGCCGCGACCCGCAAAGCATCCTGGAAGAGGTGAATGACCTGGCCGCAAAAGGCTTTAAGGAGATCACTCTTTTGGGGCAGAATGTGGACAGCTACCTCTGGTATGGCGGCGGACTTAAAAAAGATTTTAAAAATGCTTCGGAAATCCAAAAAGCCACGGCCACCAATTTCGCCGGCCTCCTGAAGCTTGTGGCTGAAGCGCATCCAAAAATGAGGATCAGGTTCTCTACTTCCAATCCGCAGGACATGACCCTGGATGTGATCGAAACCATGGCAAAGTACCCGAATATTTGCCGCTACATCCACTTGCCGGTACAAAGCGGAAGCGACAGGATCCTTAAGGAAATGAACCGACTGCATACCCGCGAGGAATATTTCGAATTGATCGATAACATTCGCAGGTTGATGCCAGATTGTGCCATTTCGCAGGATATGATCACAGGATTCCCTACAGAGACCGAAGAAGATCACCAGGACACCCTGTCTTTGATGGAGTATGTAAAATATGATTTCGGGTTCATGTTCGCTTATTCTGAAAGACCCGGCACCATGGCCGCGAGAAAACTGGAAGATGATGTGCCCGAAGAAGTGAAGAAAAGACGTTTGACAGAGATCGTCAACCTTCAGCAGAAACACAGTCATTACAGAACTCAGCAGTTCGTTGGAAAAACAGTGGAAGTCCTGATCGAAAAAGAATCCAAGAAATCTGACCTTCACTGGAGCGGAAGGACCACCCAAAATACGGTTGCCGTTTTTCCGAAGGAAAATTACAAGGTGGGAGATTTTGTGAATGTTAAAATAAATGATTGTACCAGTGCCACCCTAATTGGAGAAGCGGTGGGATTCAGTGATAACAATTAGTGATCAGTGCTCAGTGCTCAGTGCTTTGTAACTGAACATTAAACTTTGAACCTTGAACTTATAGATGGAAAGCGTACAAGCAATAAAACAACGGTTCGGCATTCTTGGGAATGACGAAAAACTGAACCGGGCGGTCGAAAAGGCCATTCAGGTTGCACCCACAGATATTTCTGTATTGGTTACAGGGGAAAGCGGTGTTGGAAAAGAGAGTATTCCCAAGATCATCCATGCCCTTTCCCACCGTAAACATGGAAAATATATCGCGGTTAACTGCGGCGCGATCCCCGAAGGTACTATTGACAGTGAACTTTTTGGCCATGAAAAAGGTGCTTTTACCGGGGCTACCCAAACCCGAAGCGGATATTTTGAAGTAGCCGATGGCGGTACCATCTTCCTGGATGAAGTTGGCGAACTTCCGCTTACCACGCAGGTAAGATTGTTGAGAGTGCTCGAAAACGGCGAGTTCATTAAAGTGGGTTCTTCAAAGGTGCAAAAGACCAATGTAAGGATAGTGGCAGCCACAAACCTGAACATGTTCGAGGCGATCAAAAAAGAAAAATTCCGGGAAGATCTTTATTACAGGTTGAGCACGGTTGAAATATACCTTCCGCCTTTAAGAGAGCGAAATGAGGATATTCATTTGCTCTTCAGGAAATTCGCTTCAGACTTTGCGATGAAGTACAAGATGCCTACCGTTAGGCTTGAGGATGACGCGGTGCAACTCCTTCAAAAATATCGCTGGAACGGAAATGTGCGACAGCTGCGAAATATTGCCGAACAAATTTCGGTACTTGAACAGGAGCGAAATATTGACGCAACCATCCTGAAGGAGTATCTACCGGGAATCGGCAGCAATTTGCCGGCCGTGATCGAAGAAAAGAAAAAGGAAAGCGACTTCAGCAATGAACGGGAGATCCTGTACAAGGTGCTTTTTGATATGAAAAGTGACCTCAACGATCTTAAAAAACTCACCATGGAGCTCATGAAAAATGACAGCAGCAAGGTGAAAGAAGAGCATGAGGGGTTAATTGAAAAGATCTACGGCAACAATGACGAGGAAGAAGTGATCCCGGAAGAGATCACAGATGAACAACTGGAAGTGCTTCAAATTCCGCAAAATAATGCACCCGATAAGCAGGATAAATATTATTTTGCAGAAGAGATCGAGGAAGAAGAAACCCTTTCCCTGCAGGACAAGGAGTTGGAACTTATCAAGAAGTCACTGGAGCGCCACAACGGAAAACGCAAAGCGGCAGCAGAAGAACTGGGAATAAGCGAACGCACCCTGTACCGGAAAATAAAACAATACGACCTTTAAAAGGCCTTTTTGAGACCTTATAATATTATGAGAAAAGTACAAGCCCTCCTTTTATTCCTGTTGATCTTCAGTTTTCAATCCTGTGGCATTTACTCCTTTTCGGGAGCCGATGTGGGAAGCGCCCAGACCTTCCAGGTGAATTATTTTCAGAATGCGGCTGCCATAGTTGAACCTGGGATCGACAGAACCTTTACCCTGGAACTGCAGGATCTTATTCAAAGCCAGACTAACCTCAACCTCACTGACGAGAACGGAGACCTGGTGTATGAAGGGGAGATCGTGGATTATTATGTGGCGCCAATGAGTGCCACGGCACAAAGTACAGCCGCTCAAAACCGGTTAACTATCGTGGTAAATGTTCGGTTTTATAATACTCTTGATCCCGAAAAGGACATGGAGCGAAAATTCTCATTTTACTATGATTACCCGGCCAACGCGCAACTTTCAGGAGCTACTCTGGCAACAGCTCTAGAAGAGATCTTCACCAGGATCACCCAGGATATTTTCAATGCAACCCTTGCAAACTGGTAATGAAACAGGAGGAAATAACATATTTGCTACAAAACCCCGCAGCGGTCACTTTAGAACAGACGGCAGCCTTAAAAGAGGTTTTGCAGCAATACCCTTATTTCCAGGCGGCACGGGCCGTGAGGCTAAAAGGGCTTAAAAATGCCAACAGCCTTCATTACAACAAGGCGCTGAAGATCACCGCAGCCTACACTACAGACAGGGCGGTGCTTTTTGATCTAATTACTTCGGAAGAATTCAACCAGAACCAGATCGCCGAACAGATAAGAAAGAACGAACAGCAGGAAAAAGAGCTTTCAGCCGAAACTTCCGAAGAGTCAAAAGAAGAGGAAGAAAATCTCACTTTAGACAAGGCCCTGAAAATGAAAGTTCGGGAATCTGAACAGGTGTTCGACCCCGATCTTTTCAGAAAACAGGAAAAGGAAGAAAAACAGGAGAACAGACTCCAGATAGGGCGGCCACTGGACTTCAGCAAGGAGGAGAACCATTCTTTTTCTGAATGGCTTAAGTTATCGACAGCCAACCCCATAAAAAGGGAGGAAGATACCTCCGAGGAAAAGGAAGATGAATTCAAGTCAAGAAAATTTGAATTGATCAATGAGTTCATCGCTAAGAATCCGAGGATCGCTCCGGTAAAAAGCACCAAAAAAGTGAACCTTGCCGAAGAAAACCTGATCACTCCTGAAGCCCTGATGACAGAGACCCTCGCCCGGGTTTACCTGGAGCAGAAAAATTACAAAAAGGCCATACAGGCATATAAAATTTTAATTTTGAAAAATCCGGAAAAAAGTGGTTTCT
>CAZNFK010000166.1:0-3548 GCA_964572365.1 uncultured Flavobacteriaceae bacterium
CAGCTTGACGGAATACTAACTTTTCAGACAGCCTCTTGCATTTTTAGGCTAAATACATCATAAAAGAAAGCGGTAAGTCGCTTTGATCAAAAAGGTGTTCTGCGGTTTTTGCCTTAGCAGCTGGTTATCCACAATTCCGCTGAAGTCGTTGTTCACGTCGCCCATTCCGTTGATACCCTGGGACCATACCA
This sequence comes from uncultured Flavobacteriaceae bacterium, assembly GCA_964572365.1. Lineage (GTDB taxonomy): Bacteria > Bacteroidota > Bacteroidia > Flavobacteriales > Flavobacteriaceae > Salinimicrobium. The sequence goes on from CAZNFK010000166.1 coordinate 192, forward strand.
GATAGATCTCAGAACCGGGAATATATTCCCATCTGGCCACAAGGTTTGAACGGTACTGCACAAAAGCAAAATCGGGATTCGAGACACTATAGTCCGTAACATTATCGCGATTCTCATCGATCTGGTAACTGTTTTCAGAAAAAGTCACCTGTTGATCATCATACCATTGAACCCTCTTATTCAGATCTTCGGCTGTAGCATCCACCACATAGTTCAGGTTTGAATAATTGGCCTTAAAGATATATGGCTGCCCGTAATACTGGATGGTCAGGTTAGGGTTGATATTATAATTGACCCTTAGAGTGGCGCTCAGGGTTTCCTGATCTATGGCTCCCAAGATGTAACGTGCCGAGTTATTAAAAGAACGCTCGGCTACGTATTGGGTCTTGTTAGGGTTCGTTTCATATGCCAGGTCCAGCGACAGGCTCAGCGCATTTAAGGGCTGGTATTTTAACCCGGCTTCAAAGCGATCAAGGCTGAAGTTGTTCTGAGTAGCTTCAGAATGCACCCAGCCGAACTTAGTGGCCAGTTTTTTACGCTGATCACTTCCGGAGAAAATAAAGAAATAATTCTCTTCATTGAACCTCCAGCGTGGACCTCCCCTCAAAAAGGTATTGATGAAGATCCTTGGTTTGTGCGCGGCACCGCCTTCAGACCACCAATTGTTCTTGTAGTTGATGAAACCAACAGCTTCATACTGCATCCGGTTGTAGTTCCCCTCGAAATCAAAAGCAGTGGACTGGTTCAAACCTATTACCGCCTTACGGTACCAGGAAGTAGGTTTATTGAAAAGCCTTCGAACATTCACATATTGTCGGATATTATCTGCCTGCCGCAGATATCCAATATCATTGATCTCCAGTTCGGGAGAAAGCCAGTTACTTCCAATTTTATACTGCCAGTTTCCACCGCCTCCTTTTCCGAATTCCAGGCGTCCGCCGGTTCCGGTGAGGTCGGTTTTGTTCGGGTCGACTTCCACGTGTTCTGCATCTACCCTTTGAAAAAGGTGAACAATAGAGTTCTGAGTATTCAGAATGGCTTCTTCATTTCCTTCAACCCTGCTTAACACTCCGCTTCCCATAAGGTAATATTTTCGGTCCTTCCAGCTATGTTTAAAGTCCAGGCCACCTGAAAAAGCACGGGTGTGTAAAAATGAAATTTCATCCTCCATATTCCGGTTCACGGCTGTAAAAATCCCACCCAGGTAACTGTTCCTGTCATTGAAATCTTTTTGTACCCGGCCAACCACGTAATTTGTTAGCGGCTCTACCAGTTTCTCAGTTTCAGAACCGTCTGCATTGACCACGTCTGCATATTCGGGGGAGGTCACAGACTCCAGCACTCCCACAGTCCATCCGTCTTCGGTCTTCCCACTGAATTTTGCCGCTCCTAAAATCGTGGTGTTGTTCGGCTGATCTACATAAGCTGTATTTGGCCCATACGCGCTTCCCTGCGGAGTACGACCAATTCTCCTGGAGAAGAACAAATTATCCTGGCTGTCTGTAAAATTGTAATTGAACACACTTTTATTTTCTACGAAAAATGGTCTTCTTTCCTCGAAAAATATCTCAAAGCCGTCAAGGGAAACGGCACCGGGATCGGCATCCACCTGCCCAAAATCGGGATTTATAGTAAGATCTACCGTGAGGTCATTGGTGATCCCGATCTTCGCATCGAGCCCTGCAGTGAGTTCACCCTCTCGCCCGGTCCTGAAAGGATTTCCGGCTTCCTCCTCGTAAGAATTGTATCTTCCTACTGTATAAGGCTGAATTTCCAGTTGTTTCTGTGGTTCAATACCTTTAATCCCCTTAAGCTCCCCGAAGGAACTCACCCATCCTGTGGGATTGGCGGGAACCGGTTGCCAGGTAGAACGTTCTTCGTTGTTAAAATACCTGCGGGTAGACTGAATGCCCCATACCTGCTCCTCTTCATTGCTGAACCTTAACTGACTAAGCGGGATCCTCATTTCTGCGGTCCAGCCTTCAGCATCAATATTGGTCTTTAAATACCAGATGGGATTCCAGCTGGGATCGAAATTGCCATTATTAGAAACGAACTCATCCCCCTTCACCCCGCTCGCAGAGATGGTGAAAGAAAAAGCCGTGCGATCGTCATTATAACTGTCAATATTCAATTCAACCCAGTCACCTGGAAAGTCGTCCCTACGCCCCATTCGTTGTACAATATTTTGGGGATTGGGTTCATAGCATCGAAAAGCCACATAAAGGTTCTTATCGTCATAAGCGATCTTCATCCTGGTTTGCTGACTTGGAGGAGTGGCATTATCGGGTTCGAATTCCACAAAATTTGAGGTCCACTCCACAGCATTCCATGCAGCATCGTCTATTAGTCCGTCAATTTTAATTGCTTCTTTTCCCTCTATAGAGGCAGTTATATAGGACCTTTTTGCAAAACTCACATCCAATTTTGGTTCAACATTGGCCTGTGCGAATCCCTGCCTGGAAAAAAAGATTAACAGAAGAAGGATCGTGGTAGTTCTAAAAAAATTCATTACTCGTTTTCTGATGGTTGTCTTTAATAGACTCCTTAAAATGCCATTTGTGACAGGATAACACATATTTCTTTAAAAAAATTCTCCTGAAGTTAATTTCACTGAGAATAATGCAAAAAAAAAGCCCCGGAAATTTCCGGAGGCTCTTCAAGTATTAAAGGGGGCAAAAAAGGGGGTTATTGTTTCTTATAAACGACTTCAATTCGTTTAATATCTGAAGCTACAGTGTTTCCCGGATCTTCAACTAGCTGAGCAACTTCATATTCTTCTATAGCTACATGCAAAAACTCTCCGTTCGCATCGCTGCTTAAGCCTATTGTCTTGGTAAGGGTTACTGTCTGTCCGTCGAAATCTGCAGTTACGGCAAGAGCATTACCCTCTACTTCATAGGTAGCGGTATATACTCCTTTACCATCACATTCAACTCTGTCTTCTAAAACACTTATTCTACCCTGCTCGGTTTCAACCATTCCATCGGCATTAAAAGCAAAATACATTTCATCGAAACAAATGGTTTCATCAAGCAAATTGGTACTGCTGCTTCCATCGGCATTAAGATCTACGGCAACATCAGCGGTCATAGATTCGATCTTCCAGGTTCCCACCAGTTGGTTCTGCTGGATATCCTGACCTTCATACACTGTTGCTGTCGCATTTAAGGCAGAAGATTCTTCGTTCATTGTTTCTGTTGAACATCCTGTTGCAAAGGTGGCGGCAACAGTAAGTGCAAATAAGTTCAGGGCAATTTTTTTCATTTTTAACAGTTTAATTATCTGGGCTTTAGCTGAGGCAAACATACAATGGAAAAATCTTTTTTAGCAAAACTTTAACGTTAAAATTTCCTT
>CAZNFK010000167.1:0-3529 GCA_964572365.1 uncultured Flavobacteriaceae bacterium
ACCGTACCGTCAAAATGGTTGAACCTGATGTAAAACGGTTTTCCAATGACCGGCGCCACTTCAGTTGGAACAAGCACTCCACTAAAGAATGGCAGGTCAATATGTTCATTCAACTGATATTCCCTGCTGAATTCCCCCGGCTCCACCACCACAGAGGAGTAATCCTTGGTGCGGTAATTATAGACCGAAGCCGCAGGGCCCGAAAAATTGGTTTTTAAGGTAAAGGTTTCAGGATCGGAAAAAGTGATGGTAAAGGTATTCCCCTGGGACTGGTAGGCTGTGCTGTCTGCCACTACTTTGAACGGAGTGAATCCGTAGGCATTGACCCGCTGGTATTCCCCGTCCTGCTGATAGGAAATATAATACTGAAGCCGCTCCACCACCTCTTCATTGTGGGAACGGGATTTTAAGATCGTGATGGCTGTATTCACCTTATCTGAAGTACCACCCCAGTTAAAGGTAAGACTGGTATTGCTGGTAAAAAAGGGGTTTTGATCGTCTTTTATACTGATGGAATTTCCCAGCCGGTAAACCGGAAGTTTCCGCACATTGTTGTAGTAAGCTACGGCAAGACTGATCCCAATGGAAACCAGGATAAGTTGCCAGTAACTAAAAATTTTAAGCACAAAACCTTTAAAGTCAAAGGTGGAGCCTACATCGGATATGTGATCATCTTCATGCGCCATACATCATCGGGTAAATAACAAAATACTTGAAGTCAATATTGCCAGGATACTGGCCACGGTTCGAAAAACCTCCAGTCCGGTCGTTCCCAAACCTATGGTTTTCTGCGGAAGCGGGTTCACAATGATCAGGTCATTTGGCTGAATATAGTAATAAGGGGAACGCATCGCGTCTATGCTGGTAAGGTCAATATGATGCCTTTTTTCACCCCCGGGATACTGCCGCACGATGATAACATCTGTGCGATCCCCGAATTCGTTGATATCTCCCGCATTGGCTATGGCTTCCATAATGGTCACCTGTTCCTTATAGATCACCTGGCTGCCCGATCCTATTTCTCCAATAGTGGTGTAACGTATTCCTGCCAGCCTTACCGTCACGAAAATATTGGCTTCTTCTTTAAAATACTTTTCTAAGAGGGCTTTTTCGATCTTTTCCCTTACCTCATCAACCGTATAACCCAGCACGTTGACCTCGCCCAGAGTAGGCACCCTGATGTTTCCGTGCTCATTGACAATAAAACCATCATAATACATCCTTTCCTCGCCGGTCGCATTGGGATTGCCCTCGCCTATGGGATTGAACATTCCAACCAGCTCCTGGTCCATCGCTTTTACCCTGATACTTAAAAGGTCGTTGGTCTGGATGCGGTAGGGCTTCTGGATCCTTTCAACAGAGATGATACTGTCAACGGCAGCTTCATCTTCCTGCAAGTATTTCAGCCTCTTGGTAGGAACACAGGATGAAACGAAAAGTAAAACACTAAGAATACCAATTAATTGCCTGACACTCATTCGGGACTAGATAGGTTAAGACAAATATAGGCGTTGAAGGTTAATAATAAAATATTTCGCTAAATACTTTGCCCGCAGCTGGAAGCAGGGAACTTACCAATGGTTGCTTTTACCTGTTGATTCTCCCGGGTTATTGATCATTGATAATTGATAATTGCTAATTGACCATTGATTTAGCTACTTTTGCAAAAAATAACTGCGTGAATTACTTATCAGTAGAAAATATAGCCAAGGCATACGGGGAGCGGGAATTGTTCTCAAATCTTTCCTTCGGGATCAATGAAGGTCAAAAGGTGGGCTTCGTCGCCAAGAATGGTACCGGAAAAACCTCACTTTTGAACATCCTTTCGGGCGCCGATACTCCCGATGAAGGCCGGGTGGTTTACCGGAAGGATATAACCACAGCCTTCCTTCCGCAGGAACCCAACCTTGACCCGAATCTTACTGTAGAGCAAACCATTTTCGCTTCGGACAATGAGATCCTGAAGGTGATCGAACGCTACGAAAAAGCCCTGGAAAATCCCGAGGACGCCGATGCTTACCAGAATGCTTTTGAGCAGATGGAAGCGCACCAGGCCTGGGATTTTGAGACCACTTATAAACAGATCCTCTTTAAACTGAAGCTGGAAGACCTGCACGCGAAAGTAGGAAGCCTTAGCGGCGGACAAAAGAAAAGGCTGGCTTTGGCCGCCATGATCCTCAACAAGCCCGACCTCATCATCATGGATGAGCCCACCAACCACCTCGACCTGGACATGATCGAATGGCTGGAGGAATTCTTCAGAAAAGAGAATTTCACCATCTTCATGGTCACCCACGACCGCTACTTTTTGGAAAGGGTGTGCAACGAGATCGTGGAACTGGAAGACGGGCAGCTGTACACCTATAAAGGAAATTACTCCTATTACCTCGATAAAAAAGAAGACAGGATCGCCCTGGAGCAGACCAATACTGACAAAGCCAAACAGCTCTTTAAAAAGGAACTGGACTGGATGCGCCGGCAACCAAAGGCACGAACCACGAAGTCCAAATCCCGTATTGACGATTTCCACGAGATCAAGGACCGGGCTTCAAAACGCAGAAAAGATCACCAGGTACAGCTGGAGATCAACATGGAGCGCCTGGGCAACAAGATCATTGAACTGCATAATATTTCAAAAAGTTTTGGAGATAAAGAACTGCTCCACAAGTTCAGTTACAATTTTCAACCCGGTGACCGACTGGGGATCATTGGAAAGAACGGGACCGGAAAATCCACTTTTCTGAACATCCTCACCGGATCGGTGCAACCAGACTCCGGCAAGATCGTGATAGGCGAGACCATCAAGTTCGGGTATTACACCCAGCGAGGAATCGAGGTTAAGGAAGGCCAAAAAGTGATCGATGTCATCAGGGAATTCGGGGATTATATTCCGTTGAAAAAGGGACGACAGATCTCTGCCCAGCAACTTTTGGAGCGCTTCCTGTTCGACCGCAAAAAGCAGTATGATTACGTGGAGAAACTGAGCGGGGGCGAAAGAAAAAGACTGTATTTGTGTACGGTCCTGATCCAGAATCCCAACTTTTTGATCCTGGATGAACCTACCAACGATCTGGACATCGTGACGCTGAACGTGCTGGAAAACTTCCTGTTGGACTTTCCGGGCTGTCTTATCGTGGTTTCCCACGACCGTTATTTTATGGATAAGATCGTGGACCACCTGTTCGTTTTCAAGGGGGATGCAGAGATCGAAGATTTCCCCGGAAATTATAGCGACTACAGGGAGTACGAATCCAGCAAAGAACCCGAGCCCGCGAAAGCTGAAGCGACCACTGAAAAGAAGGACTGGAAGAAAGATAACACCTCCTCCGGCCTGAACTATAACGAACAGAAAGAATACCAAAAGCTGGAGCGGGAGATCCACAACCTGGAAAAAAAGAAGGAAGAAGTGCAGCAAAAATTCCTGCAGGACCTGGATCCCGATGAGATCGCGAAAGCTTCTATGGAATTGAAAAAGATCGAAGATGAGATCGAGCAAAAGACCGAACGCTGGTTTGAACTGGGAGATAAA
>CAZNFK010000168.1:0-3501 GCA_964572365.1 uncultured Flavobacteriaceae bacterium
ATTTGGCAGTCTGGATATTGTCTACCACTTCCTTTTCATTCTTCCATTGCGCGTGTAGTTCATTGCGCTCGTCTTTCAGGTTCGCTAGATCTGCCCGCAGCGATTTAAGTTTAGCTTCATCTTTTTCCCTTTTGATCGCTTCCATTTCGATCTCCAGCTGCATGATCTTTCTGTCCAAAACATCGAGGTCTTCAGGTTTGGAGTTGATCTCCATCCGTAATCTCGAGGCAGCTTCGTCCATGAGATCGATCGCCTTATCGGGTAAAAAGCGGTTGGTAATGTAGCGCTGTGACAGCTCCACCGCCGCAATAATGGCTTCATCTTTAATACGCACCTTGTGATGCGTTTCGTATTTCTCCTTAATACCGCGCAAGATCGAAATAGCACTTTCAGTATCGGGCTCGTCCACCATAACCTTTTGAAAACGTCTTTCCAGCGCCTTGTCTTTTTCAAAATACTTTTGATATTCATCAAGCGTGGTGGCTCCAATGGCTCTTAACTCTCCACGAGCAAGGGCAGGTTTTAAAATGTTCGCGGCATCCATGGCTCCCTGGCCACCACCGGCACCTACAAGGGTATGGATCTCATCAATGAACAAAACGATGTTTCCTTCGCTGGAAGTAACTTCTTTAATCACTGCCTTCAGCCGCTCTTCAAACTCCCCTTTGTATTTCGCCCCTGCAATAAGGGCTCCCATGTCAAGGGAATAGATCTGCTTGTCCTTCAGGTTTTCAGGAATATCACCGGCAACGATACGATGGGCCAGACCTTCAGCGATCGCGGTCTTCCCAACCCCGGGTTCTCCTACCAGCATGGGGTTGTTTTTGGTCCTTCTGGAAAGGATCTGCAGCACACGTCGTATTTCTTCATCCCGACCAATTACAGGATCCAGTTTGCCTTCCTCCGCCAGTTTGTTGAGGTGGTTCGCGTATTTGTTCAGGGAATTATAAGTCTCTTCTGCACTTTGAGAAGTAACTTTTCCGCCTTTCCGAAGTTCCTGGATGGCTGCTTTCAATCCTTTTTCGGTAGCGCCCTGGTCCTTCAGGATCTGGCCTGCCTTGCTTGAGGAGTTGAAAATGGCCAAAATAATATGTTCTATGGAGACATATTCATCTTCCATCTTTTTTGCTGCGGAAGAAGCGTCATTCAACGTACGGGAAGCTTCCCTGGAAAGCATGATGTCGCCCCCGCTTACTTTAGGGAAGCTCTCTAAGGTCTTGTCGAGTATCTGCTGAAAAAGCCCTACGTTGATATTGAGTTTTTTCAGAAGAAAAGGAGTCACATTCTCATCAACCATCATGATGGCTTTGAAAATGTGTTCGTTTTCAATTTGCTGATGTCCCAGTTCCTGCGCCAGTTGCTGCGCCTGCTGAATGGCTTCCTGGGATTTTATGGTAAAATTGTTCAAATTCATAGTCTTGTCTTGTTAATGCTTTTTTCTGAAGTTTAGCAATTCATGTACCAGCAGATAGGAGCAGACAAAACGACCGAATCACGTGCGATTTTACTGACTTTTTGTCTTATATAAATTTAGCCATTTTTGAGGGAACCCTAATCGATATTAGTTTAAAATTAGGATTAGGAAATAAGGGATTCCTTCAGATAAATAGTAATTTTGGGTAAAAGAAGAAATCATGGGAATATTTGATAAATTTAAAAGTCAGCGGGATATATCTAAGAAAGAGATCAACGAAGTGCCGTGGCATGCACTTACAGAAGCCGAACAGATTGATAAAATAGAGTCTGAATCCAAGGATCAATGCATTATGATCTTCAAACATTCTACCCGCTGTGGAATTAGCCGTATGGTCCTCAATAATTTTGAAAAGGAATATGATCTCACCGAAGAGGATCATAAAATGTACTTTTTGGATCTTTTGGCAAATCGTGATATTTCAAACCTGGTCGCAGAAAGATTCGAGGTAAGACATGAAAGCCCGCAGCTAATTATTGTAAAAGACGGAAAGGTGGTACATCACGCTTCTCATCATTCCATAGAAGTGGAAAGCCTGAAGAAACATCTTTAAATAAAATCTTCTGACGGAAATACTTTATGATAAATCGCTAAAATGCAGTTAAACAATTAATAATCAACCTGCTACAACTTATTCTTTAGCTATCTTTAATTCAGATATAAACCTAATTAAAAACTTGTATTATGGAAAAGCAAAGAGAGCATCAAAGCGAACAGGAAAGAAGGCAGCAGGAAGGTCAAAGACAAAGAAAACCTGAGCAACAGGCAGCCGGAGATCGTGATAAGCAAAGAAAAGAAGACGCCGAAAGAGAGCGGGATATGGAGAAGGAGCGTCATGAACCAAAACGAAAAGAAGATCGTCACTAAAGTTTAGTTTTTAGTAAAAAAAAAGAGCCACAATTTTTGTGGCTCTTTTTAATTTTATTCGGTTTAGATTTATTTCTTCTTTGGTTCAAAAACAGGAAGCAATTTAGTGCTCACCTCTCCAAAACCAATCCTGCGATTACCTTTTTCGCAATATCCTCGCATGATCACTGTGTCGTTATCTTCAATGAATTTGCGTTCGCTCCCGTCTTTAAGTTTAATGGGTTTCTCTCCTTTCCAGGCAAGCTCCAGCATAGAACCATAAGAATCTGGCGTGGGGCCTGAAATAGTTCCCGATCCCATCATGTCTCCCGAGATCACCGGACAACCGTTTACGGTGTGGTGTGCCAGCTGCTGACTCATGTTCCAGTACATATATTTAAAATTGGAATGAGCGAGCTTGTTTTCTTCCCCGTTCTCCGGTTTTAGGAAAACCTCCAGGTTGATATCAAAACTCTTCTTGCCTTCATATTGCAGGTAAGGCAATAACTTCTTTTCAGGTTTTGGGCTTTCGGTCCTGAATGGTTCTAAAGCATCTAAAGTGACGATCCATGGTGATATGGAAGAAGCAAAGTTCTTCGCCAAAAATGGGCCTAAAGGCACATATTCCCAGGTCTGGATGTCACGCGCGCTCCAGTCATTGAAAAGTACCAGTCCAAAAATATAATCTTCGGCTTCCTCGATAGGAATGGGTTCTCCAAGATGGTTAGCATCTGTAGTGATGAAAGCCATTTCCAGTTCGAAATCCACTCTTTGGGAAGGTCCAAAAACAGGTTCGTCAGCATCTTTTGGTTTTGTTTGACCCTGTGGCCTGTGAATTGGAATACCGCTTGGAATGATCGAGGAACTTCTTCCGTGGTAACCCACGGGAATATGAAGCCAGTTAGGTAGCAATGCGTTTTCGGGATCCCTGAACATGGTACCCACATTTGTAGCGTGTTCCTTACTGGAGTAGAAATCAGTATAATCACCAACCTGAACCGGAAGTTGCATTTCGATCTCGTCCAGGCCAAAAAGAACTACTTTACGGTGTTCTTCATTGTCCCTTAAAGAGGCATTATCGGCATCGAAAATTTCGGCGATCCGGTTTCTTACCAGGCGCCAGGTCTTTTTTCCGTCAGAAATGAAATCGTTTAAAGTATCTTGTAGAAATATATCATCGG
>CAZNFK010000169.1:0-3435 GCA_964572365.1 uncultured Flavobacteriaceae bacterium
TCCACTTTTGAAGCTATTTCCTGAGTTGTGATAACGGCGCCCATTCCGGCATGTCCCGCAGTAATGGCCTTGGCCATACAGAGAACGTCCGGCTGAATGTCATAATGTTCTGACGCGAACATTTTTCCGGTTCTTCCAAATCCGGTGATAGCTTCATCCATGATCAACAGGGTGCCAAATTTCTTGCACAACCTGTCCAGACCCTCCATAAATTCTTTTTCAGGAATGACCACTCCCAGGTTGATAATAATGGGCTCAAGGATCACTGCGGAAAATTCTTCTGTAGAAAGCAGTTTCTCCACCTCATTCAAGCGATCTTCATTTAACGGCGGCTCGATCTTCTCACAACTGGATAAAAGATTGGGGAAATTCTTATGTCTTGAGGTGGCTCCCACACTCAGGGCACCAAGGGTATTTCCATGGTAACTTCCTTCAATAGAAAGGATTTTTTTTCGCCCGGTATACATCATGGTTATTTCAAGGGCAGCCTCTACGGCTTCAGATCCTCCCGTCATTCTGAAGCTTTTTTTCAGGTTACCCGAAGTTATTTCGGCCAACAACTCGGCCAGGTCATCCCAGCCTTTATAATAGAAATTTGGATATACGTAAGCAGGTCGTTCCCTGTGCCGAATGGCTTCTTCAATTTTTGGATTTCCCCAGCCCAGGCTGCCTACTCCGGCACCACCCAGGAAGTCGATGTATTTTTTTCCGTCCGCACCATAGACAAAACTTCCTTCGGCCTTTACCACTTCCAAGTCGAAAGGTTTGCTGCCGCGGCCAAAGTATTTTTCGTCTTTGTCTTTTATCTCTTTCATTTTGTTGTTTTTCAAAAAGATAATTAAAACGAAAAAGAAATCATGTTAGGAAAAGGTGAAAGAAAAAGCCACTAAGTTTTCAGGACCCATAAAATCGCTTTGGGAAAAATTGGTCAATGTTCTCCTTGAGCTAAAAATGAAAAAACCACCATTTTTAGGAGTTAAATCGTTAAAAATTAGGGTTTTCACCTATTCATTTAGCTTTTAATAAGAACTATTTTTGGGTAGCCAAAAAACCACCTCCCATTGCCTCCCAAAATTTAGACACTCTCTAAGTCAGGAATCCTTCCTGCCTTAGGAGATTTTGTGTTTGTAATTAACCATTCAATAAATATTAATTAAACCATTACGTTATGAAAAAAATGAGAGTTTATCTATTGGGATTGACAATCCTGACCCTTGTGTTTTCTTCCTGTAGTAAGGAGGATAAAATTGACCCCGAAACCGACCTGGCTACGCTGTCCTTTAGTGCCATAGTAGAGGATCTGGCGAACAAAGGAATTAATAAACAATCGACCGCCGATATTCCGGTTTGTTCCGATGAGTCCCCTGCCTATGTGGAGATCATCCTAATGCAGGGTGATACAGAAATTGTAGGTTCTGCGGGTGATCCATTTAGAATAGACCTCGTTGCCGGCGAATTATTCACACAGGAAGTTCCGGAACTTCAACTTACTCCAGGTAATTATACCCTCGTATATTTTTCGGTGCACAATTCAGCCGGAGACCCTATCTGGCTTGCTCCAATAGAAGGAAGCATTCTTTCCGAATTTGTAGATAACGTTCTGCCATATAACATAAGCCTTGGGGCCGGGGTGAAAAAATACGTGGATGTTTCTGTTTTGTGTTATGATGATCGCAACGTCAACGAATATGGTTACGGTTTCTTTGATTTTGAGATGACAGAGACATTTGAATATTGCTTCTTTGCAAATTATTGTGATGAGGATGGACGCCATTATCCTGCGCGTTATTCTGTTGATATTACCATTGATGGAGAGCCCGTTGTTACGGGAGTGACCAACGTCACAGGAACTAATGGAGACGGGGACTGGTATGCTGAACCTTTATGTTTGCATCTGCCTGATCTACCCGCATATGATGACGATGAGGCTTACCTGGATTATACAATTACTTTACTTGACTGGGAAGGGGTTTATGATGCTCCCGAAATGACCATCTCTGGCAGTCTCAGCAGGGACGATGTAATGCAAAACTTTGATGGTGATTCCGGTGTAGATTACCAGCATTTAAGGTTTGGTTGCGAAAATGGGAACGGTGAGTTTCCGGAAGGACTTCCGAGTTTTGATGCCGCTAATTTTTCTAATCCTACCAACATTACCAATCCCTATTATGGCCCGGCTGCAGACGCTTTTTATGAATACGAGGTCTATGAAGTGGAAGATGGAGAGGAAGGTGCTGAAGCGGTAGAGCACATAATGATCGAACGAAGAACTGAAACCAAGGAAGTGATGGGTATCACCACCGTGATCCAGCGAGATGTAGTGAGGGTTGATGGAGTTATCGTTGAAGATACCGATGACTGGTTGGCGCAGGATGATTCCGGAAACCTGTGGTACATGGGGGAACTTTCGAAGAATTATGATGAAATGGGTAATTTTTTAGGGACTGAAGGTTCCTGGGAAGCCGGTGTAGACGGAGCCCTTCCCGGTTACTGGTTACCCGGAAACCCGGTTGAAAGACAATTCTATTACCAGGAATATTATGCAGGCGAGGCAGAAGATTATGCTGAAGTCATTGAATTAGGAGTAACAGTTGAGGTGAGCGGCGTAACTTATGAAAATGTCATGATCACCCGCGATGTTAATCCATTTGAGCCGGAAGTCTATGAACTTAAATATTACGCTTCAGGAACCGGTCTCATAAAAGAAGAAGCTTATGAAGACGAGGAACTTGTAGAAGTAGTGATCTTAACCGCAATCGCGATGGAGTAACTTAGAATTAAACGAATAAAAAAGCTCCTGATCTTTAAACTCAGGAGCTTTTATTTTTTATGGATCTACTGGTGTTTCTCCAGCCACTTTCTGGCGTTTACCAGGGATTCGATCCACGGTGTGACCTCATCTTTTCGGCTTTTGGAATAGTACGCCCAGTTCCATGGGAAGGTCGATCTTTCCAGGTGGGGCATCATTGCCAGGTGCCTGCCGTCATCACTAACTATCATTGCCGCATTGTGGTGCGAGCCGTTAGGATTAGCGGGATAATCATCGTATCCATACTCGCCAATGATGTTATAGCGTTCCTTTTCATAAGGGAAACTGAACTTTCCTTCGCCGTGGGCAGCCCAGATTCCAAGTCTTGTGCCCGAAAGCGAATGCATCATCACTGAATTGTTTTCAGCGATCTCCATATTGGTAAATGTACATTCGAATTTATGCGACTCGTTGTGCAGCATTTTCGGTTTTTCTTCATGATCTGGATGGATCAGCCCGAGCTCCATGAACAACTGGCAACCGTTACACACTCCCAGGGAAAGCGTATTTTCTCTCGCGAAGAAATTGTCAAGTGCGGCTTTCGCCTTTTCATTATAAAGGAATGCTCCGGCCCAGCCTTTGGCACTTCCCAGTACATCTGAATTTGAGAAACCTCCCACCGCGGC
>CAZNFK010000170.1:0-3428 GCA_964572365.1 uncultured Flavobacteriaceae bacterium
CCAAAAGAAATTTCAAATATTTTTCAGAGAACTTTTTGCTTCAATCGCCCATTATTACTGGACTCACAACGCCGCCGTAAAGGCTTTTGTTGTTTCTCAAAGCGGGTGCAAATATACGCCTGTTTTTAAATCCCGCAAGAGCAGACAGCAACTTTTTTAAGGTTTTTTTAAGCTTCAGGAATAAGGGCTTGAAAATGTGGTTTTTGAAGGGGAATTATTTTTACAGCTCTCTCCTCCTATTCAACCCTTTCAGGGTTTGGAACCCTGAAAGGGTTAGCGTCCTGCGTTAGCGGGTGAAGCGGCAGCCCCCGATAGCTATCGGGGCTACAGCGCAACACGCGCCTTCTCACGCCCAGCGGGAGAAGGAACGCCCAAATAAAAATTAGATCGCTTTCCCGGGTTTCCGGTCTTTGGAGGAGGAGGACCACTTATTGGTCAACTCCAAAAAATTAAAGTCGAGCGCAGAAGGCTGCTTTTGCAGCTTCTTGTCTTGAAACGCCCTTTGCAAAATGTCCTCTATTAAATAGTCTTCCTGATTGCTCTCGGGCCTAAATTCCTCTTTCAACGAAATATCAAAGAAACTGGCAGTGGTATTGTACCAGAACGCCCGCCACCCGCTTTTGAGATCTTTTACCAGGTCAAATGCCGTGGTGCCGGTTTGCCGGTGAATGAGTTTTACCAGGATCTGCCCTTCTGTTCTAGTAAGTTTCTTGAGCTCTGCAGAGAATTGCTCTTCAATATAATTCTGTACTATCTTAGTATACCGCTTCCTGTCTCTCTTACTCTTAATATTGTCAAGCCTGCTGTTCAATTCCACCAGGCGCTCTGAGGCGAGTTTGGCATAAGGATACACCTTAATGGTCTTTCTACGGAGAATGAGATATTTTCTTCGTTCAAGGTCTGAATCGAACTTCAAACGGCCCAGGATCAACACTTCATCAAGGTCAATATGCTCACGGGCAATGGTATCCCCTTCTATGAACATATATTCCTTTTGAAGCGTATCCTCAACAGGAACGCTTTTCTGAGCTACGGCAGATGCCGTAAAAATGAAGCTTAGAAGTAGAAATATCTTTTTCAAAACAGCCATTTTGGTTTGGAATGTTGTCGCTAAAACCATTCCAAAATTACATTATCTATAAATTGTCAGCTGTATTATTCTTATTAAATTCGTGCAAAATCTTTATTAAATGGGAAAAGAAAGTTTACTGAATGAGAAGTCGATCGAATTTCTTGAAAAATACCTGAACAATGCAGCCCCCACAGGATACGAGTGGGAAGGCCAAAAGCTGTGGATGGATTACATGGAGCCTTATGTGGATGAATTCATTACAGATACCTACGGTACTGCCGTTGGGGTGATCAATCCAAAGGCCAAATACAAGGTGGTCATTGAGGGCCATGCCGATGAGATCTCGTGGTATGTCAATTACATCACAGATGATGGTCTTATATATGTAATAAGAAACGGCGGAAGCGATCACCAGATCGCAGCTTCAAAAAGGGTGAACATCCACACTAAGAACGGGATCGTAAAAGGGGTTTTTGGATGGCCTGCCATTCACACCCGTGACAAGGAAAAGGAACAGGCGCCAAAACTTGACAATATTTCAATTGATGTAGGCTGCACTTCCAAAGAGGAAGTAGAAGCCCTTGGGGTTCACGTGGGCTGTGTGATCACTTATCCCGACGAGTTCTTTATCCTGAACAAAAACAAATTCGTTTGTCGTGCGCTTGATAACCGTATCGGCGGATTCATGATCGCGCAAGTGGCCAGGCTGCTGAAAGAAAACAAAAAGAAACTGCCTTTCGGGCTTTATGTTACCAACTCGGTGCAGGAGGAAATTGGATTGCGTGGCGCCGAAATGATCACCCAGCGCATCAAGCCGAATGTAGCCATCGTGACCGATGTTACCCACGACACCACTACCCCAATGATCGAGAAGAAGACCAACGGCCTCACCAAAATAGGTGACGGACCGGTGATCTCTTATGCGCCAGCGGTGCAAAACAGGCTGCGAAACCTATTGATAGAAACTGCCGAAGAAAAGAAGATCCCATTCCAGCGCATGGCATCCTCCAGAATGACAGGAACAGATACCGACGCATTTGCCTACAGTAACGGCGGAGTGGCTTCTGCCCTCATTTCGTTGCCATTGCGGTATATGCACACCACCGTAGAAATGGTTCACCGCGACGACGTGGAGAACGTGATACGGCTTATTTATGAAAGCCTTTTACAGCTGAAGGATGGCGAAACCTTCAGCTATTTCGAATAAAAAAGGGTATAGAAATCCTTTTTCCAACCTCCTTCACAATGAAGGAGGTTTTTTTATGCCCTAACTTTCACAAATTTTTAAAAACAAAGAGCGCTGCGGAAGTTATCTTTAGAAAAAAGATGTTATGACCCTCTCTTCCGAAGAAGTGATCCAACTCATTTCCAACCCCGATCTTGCCGCGGAAAAAGCCAACCTGGTTTATGTTTCTGAAAATGACCTGTGCATAGAACGACGTAAAAGAGGAAGAGGCTTTCAGTATTTATTAGATGGGGAACCTGTGAAGTCTGAAGAGGATCTTGAAAGGATCAAAAAACTGGTCATCCCTCCCGCATGGAAAAAGGTGAAGATCTGTCCTCACAATACCGGTCACCTTCAGGTGGTAGGTATTGATGCAAAGGACCGCAAACAATACATGTACCACCCCGACTGGACCAAAATAAGGAACCAGACAAAATTCTTCAAAATGGCCGCTTTTGGAAAAGTAATCCCCAAGGTACGGGCCCAGGTTGAAAAAGACCTCAAAAAAAAGGGAATGCCCCGGGAAAAAGTCCTGGCCCTTGTGATCAGGTTGATGGAAGAAACCCACATTAGAATAGGAAACGAAGCGTATGCCAGGGAAAATAAATCTTACGGGTTGTCTACACTTAGAAGCAAGCATGTGGACATTTCAAGCGGAAAAATGGTTTTTAACTTTTTGGGGAAAAGAGGGATCGAGCATTCGGTTTCACTAGAAGACAGGAAATTGATCCGCCTGGTGAACCAGTGTGAAGAGATCCCCGGGTGGGAAGTTTTTAAATATTACAATGAATCAGGAAAAAAGCAGCGCATTGACAGCGGCATGGTCAACGAATACATCCAGGATATAAGCGGGGAACTGTTTTCGGCCAAAGATTTCAGAACCTGGAGTGCAACCAAGATCTTTTTTGAGCATCTTCGGGAAACCGGGTACGTAGAGGAAGAAAAGGAGAATAAGAAAAATATTCTCCGGGCCTATGACACCACTGCCGAAGCCCTGGGTAATACCCGAAGCGTCTGCAGGAGCTATTATGTACATCCGCACGTGGTACAGCTTTATGAAACAGGAGGAATTGTCCCCTACTTCCAAAAGGTGGACCGAAAAAGAACTTCAAAACCTCATTTTTCGCAGAC
>CAZNFK010000171.1:0-3390 GCA_964572365.1 uncultured Flavobacteriaceae bacterium
GCACAAGCCGAAGCTCAGGGTGGTGCGCAGCAAGGCGCAACTGGTGCCCAGGGAGGACCAACCGGTGGTGAACAGGCCGGAGGTGACGCCAAGCAAGGTGACGATGTTGAGGACGTTGATTTTGAGGAAGTAAAATAAGACCCCTCCCGGCCTCCCTTAAAATAAGGGGAGGATTTGGATGAAAATTGAGAGCGCTGCCGATTGGCAGCGCTTTTTTTTTATGAATTATTTTGAACGGTCCCCTCCGGCGGAGGGGTGGCCGAAGGTCGGGGTGGGGATGTGGACTCGGCACAGATTGCTAATCCGCGGCACCCTATAATTCTAATTTTAATACTGTCCTAAAGGAACCTCTCGACTCCCTGCCGGCTGTCAGGCGGGCGCTCGAAGAGACATGGCTATTTACATTGTAATATGTGTCAAGCTGAACTTGTTTCAGCTTCTCACGAAAGATCCTGAAACTAGTTCAGGAAGACCCTGTATCTTTTTATAAAGGACATTCTTTTGAACAGTCCCCTCCGGTGGAGGGGTGGTCGAAGGTCGGGGTGGGGATCCTTGTAGCGCAGCGGTCTCAAAATAAACTATTCTCCCGCAATTTTCATGATGATATCTTTATTCACCTCATGTCCGCCGTCAAAAGGAATGAAATTTAGGTTCTTTGGAAAAAGTTCCCTGATCCTTTTTTCTTCAGCTTCCAAGAATTTTTCATTCACGAAAGGGTCCTCTGTTCCGTAGATGAAACTCACTTCTGTACTTTCCAAAAATGAAAAATCTTCAGGTTTTAATTCCTTCGGAAGTCGACCGGAATTAAAGATCATTTTTGCGCATTCGATCTTTCTTCTTGCTACCCACCGGGAAACAACAGAAACACCTTGGGAGTATCCAAAAAGAATGAGATTCGGAGCTTTTTCAAGGTTCTCCTTTATATACAATTCGTCCAGGTAGGTCAGCACATTCTGGACCTCCAGTTCGGTATTCTCGCGGGTGGCCCAGGAAGCGCCAACGTGTTCATACTTTCCGTCGAGGTAATATTTTGATGGTGCCTGCGGGGCTATGATGTAATTGTCCTCATGGTTAAGGTGCCGAAAATACTTCAGAAAATACCGGCTCAGGTAGCCAATGCCGTGAAAAACCACCCAAACATTTTTTGTTTTTGGAGTGAAATTGTTGAGCGTACTGTAAGTATTGGTAGTTTGGTAAGAAACCTCTTTTTCCTTGATCATAATTCCTGAGCGCTTTTGTACTTTTACAAAGAAACCAATCTATTTGCTATGACCAAAGAGGAAATTCGCGAGCTGTCGAAAAAAGTTTGTAAAAACACGCTCATGGAAACCCTTGAGATCGAATTTACCGAAGCCGGAGGGGATTATTTGATCGCCAGAATGCCTGTGACTCCCAGAGTACATCAACCCGACGGTGTGCTGCATGGCGGGGCAACGGTAGCTCTTGCCGAAAGTGTGGGAAGCATGGCCAGTTTCATTTTTTTGGATACCGATGAATTCTACGTTCGTGGCATCGAGATCGCGGCCAATCATTTAAAAAGCATTTCTGAAGGTTACGTTTTTGCCAAGGCTACTTTCCTGCATAAAGGCAGAACCACACAATTATGGGACATAAGGATCACCGATGAGGCAGACAACCTGATCTCTGTGGTTAAACTAACCACCATTAGCTTACCCAAAAAGAAATAGTAATGACCGGAGAGTTGTTTTTTGATAGACTTCGGAAGCATTACGAACAGAATTTACCCTTTGTCGCTTACAGGAAGCCCCAATCAATTGAAGTGCAGGCTTTTTTGCAGCAGGAGGAGGGCCTTTTCACTACGGAAGATCTTTCTGAAAGCGGATTTGTTTTCGCGCCTTTTGACGATCATAAAAAAGTTATTTTAATTCCTGAAGAAGTCTCGGAAAAGCTCATTTTTGAGCAGGTTGTTTCTGAAGAAATTTCCACATCGGGGAGTTCAAATGAAGAGAAAATTTCCGAAGAAAAAAGAAAGGCTCATATCCAGCTGGTTGAAAAGGCGGTTTCAGTTTTGAGATCAGGGGAAATGGACAAGGTGGTGCTCTCCCGAAAGGAGGAAGTAAAGCTGGAAGAGAAAGACCCGCTTGACCTTTTTCAAGAGCTGCTGAAAACTTATCCCACCGCTTTTGTGTATCTCTGGTACCATCCAGAAACCGGCTGCTGGCTTGCCGCAACTCCCGAAACTTTATTAAAGGTGGAAGGTAGCCGTTTTAAAACCATGGCTCTTGCCGGAACTCAAAAATTTCAGGGTAGCACAGATGTAAGCTGGGGAGAAAAGGAAAAACAAGAACAATTATTTGTGACCGAATCTATTCTGGAGAACCTGGAAAAGGTGGGGGTCAGCTTGAACGGAGTCCAAAGGTCTGAAGTGTATACTGCGAAAGCAGGGAGTCTACTTCATCTAAAAACTGATATTTCCGGAAGATTGCAGGATCCTAGAGCCGGACTGAAAAAGATCATAACGGCCCTGCATCCAACTCCGGCCGTGTGCGGACTTCCAAAGGAAAAGGCGAAAAAATTCATCCTTTCTAATGAAGGCTATGACCGGGAATTTTATACCGGATATCTTGGAGAGCTTAATCTTCAGAAGAATGTACAGCGATCCAGGACGAGAAGGAATGTAGAAAATCTTGCCTACAGGGCAGTAAAGAAAGAAACCGATCTGTACGTGAACCTGCGTTGCATGAAAATTGAGGCCGGTAAGGCAATACTTTTTGTTGGCGGAGGGATCACCAAAGATTCCGATCCCGAAGCAGAGTGGGAGGAGACGGTGAATAAATCCCAAACCATGAAAAAAGTGCTGCTGAAATCGTAAATTTGGATCACTTGAACCAGACCTGTATTTAGACCTCACAGGTTAATGAAACCTGTGAGGTCTTGTTACGGGGAATTAAATTTAAATTTTTTGAAATACCCGAAAATACCCGTAGCCCGTTCGATAGTCGCTTTATGTGAAGCCAAAGGCATTCATCACGTAGTGATCTCCCCGGGATCCCGAAATGCTCCGCTTACGAATGGATTCGCATTTAACCCCAATATCCAGACTTATAGCATTGTTGATGAACGTTGTGCGGCCTTTGTCGCGCTTGGAATGGCGCAACAAATAGGAAAACCTGTGGCGGTGGTGTGCACGTCGGGGTCGGCATTGCTCAATTATTATCCGGCTATCGCCGAAGCCTTTTACAGCGATATTCCGCTGGTGGTGATCTCAGCCGACAGGCCCATAGAGCGTATTGACATTGGCGACGGACAAACCATTCGTCAAAAGAACGTTTTTGAGAACCATATTTTATATTCGGCCAATCTGCATTCGGAATTAGTTCTGGAAAATGAAGCTACAGATAAGAAACTTCAGCAAAAACAATTCGAATC
>CAZNFK010000172.1:0-3320 GCA_964572365.1 uncultured Flavobacteriaceae bacterium
TCACTTTTGACGAGGTGTACGACAAGTTCGCGGTCAGGATCATTTATAAGACCAATCCGGCGAACGAGAAATTCCTGGCCTGGAAGATCTACTCGATCGTGACCGACCACTTTAGGCCCAACCCCACACGTTTGCGTGACTGGATCTCCTCTCCAAAGTCCACAGGATATGAAGCCTTGCACATCACCGTAATGGGCCCCAAAGGCCGCTGGGTGGAAGTGCAGATAAGATCTGAAAGGATGAACGAGATCGCCGAAAAAGGTTATGCCGCGCACTACAAATACAAGCAAGGCAGCAGCCAGGAAGACGGGCTTGAGGAGTGGGTGAACAAGCTTCAGGAGGCACTCGAAAATTCGGAAGTGAACGCGGTAGACTTTGTAGAACAATTCAAGCTGAACCTGTACTCCAAGGAAATATTCGTGTTCACGCCGCAGGGTGACCTAAAATCCCTTCCGAAGGGGGCCACGCCAATGGATTTCGCCTTCAGTATACATACAGAGATAGGTCTAAGAACCCGAGGGGCCCGCGTGAACGGAAAGCTGGTTCCATTAAGCACCGAACTCAACAGCGGGGACCAGGTGGAGATCATCACTTCAGAAAAAGCCAAACCCAATTCCAACTGGCTTGATTATGCTACGACAGCAAGAGCACGGGCAAAGATCAAATCCTCTTTAAAAGAGGAAAAAAAGAACATCGCCGAGGAAGGCAAAGCCATCCTCGCGAGAAAACTGCGGGCGCAAAAGATCCCGTTCAATGAAAAGACCATCAATGAACTGGTGGTGTATTTCAAATTAAAGACCAGCCTGGATCTTTTCTACCGGGTGGGCGTAGGCACCATAGACAACCAGAAGCTGAAAGATTACGCGGCTTCGCGCAGCAACGCCCTGGTGAGTTTCTTTAAAAGTAAGATTAGAAAACCTCACCAGCCGCAAGATATCGACAGAGATGAGATCACGGCACAATATGACCAGTTGGTGTTTGGACGCGATGAAGAGGTTCTGGACTATAAGTTGGCCAACTGCTGTAATCCTATTCCCGGTGATAATGTGTTCGGATTCGTGACCGTGAGCGAGGGCATTAAAGTGCATAAAAAGGACTGCCCCAATGCCATCCAATTGCAGAGCAATTTCGCATACAGGATCATCCAGGCCAAATGGAAAGATTCTACGCAAGAAGAGTTCAAGGCAGTGATAAAACTTACAGGAATTGACAACCTGGGGCTGGTGAACGATGTGACCAAGGAGATCTCCAATAACATGAACGTCAACATTCGCAACATTAATTTTGACAGTACAGATGGGGTCTTTACCGGAAGGATCACCGTGATCGTCAAGAACAACAATATTCTCAAGAAATTAATGGACCACCTCAAAAAAATAAATGGTATCGATAAGGTGACACGTGAATAATCTTATACCTTTGCACCCAGCATCATGAG
This sequence comes from uncultured Flavobacteriaceae bacterium, assembly GCA_964572365.1. GTDB lineage: Bacteria > Bacteroidota > Bacteroidia > Flavobacteriales > Flavobacteriaceae > Salinimicrobium. The sequence goes on from CAZNFK010000172.1 coordinate 1,439, forward strand.
CAAAAAAGTAGTTAATAAGAACGATCAGGCAGTGGTGAAGAATGTCTTTACCAAGTACCTGGAAGACAAAGGCCATCGCAAAACCCCCGAGCGGTTTGCCATACTGCAGGAGATCTACAACAGCGAGGAACATTTTGATATTGAATCTTTGTATATCAAGATGAAGAACAAAAAGTACCGCGTAAGCCGGGCTACCCTCTACAATACTATCGAACTCCTGCTGGAATGCGGACTTGTACGCAAGCACCAGTTCGGGAATAACCAGGCCCAATACGAAAAATCATATTTTGACCGCAACCACGACCACATCATTCTCACCGATTCGGGAGAAGTGATCGAATTTTGCGATCCTCGAATCCAGTCTATCAAACAGACCATCGAGGAGGTTTTTGATATAGAAATAACCAAACATTCCCTTTACTTTTACGGGAACAAAAAATCAACCGAATAATTCTGAAATTTTATGGCAGTAGACTTACTTCTTGGATTACAATGGGGAGATGAAGGAAAAGGTAAAATTGTTGATGTATTCACCAAAAAATACGATATCATCGCCCGCTTCCAGGGAGGGCCAAACGCCGGCCACACGCTTGAGTTCGACGGAATAAAGCACGTATTGCACACTATCCCTTCGGGCATATTCCACGATAATGCCGAAAACATTGTTGGGAACGGAGTGGTGATCGATCCTGTGATCTTCAAAAGAGAGCTCGACAACCTGAAGAAATTCGATGGGGACTTTAAAAAGAAGCTGCTCATTTCCAGAAAAGCGCACCTCATCCTACCTACCCACCGATTGCTGGATGCCGCCAGCGAAGCAGCAAAAGGTAAGGCCAAGATAGGTTCTACTCTTAAAGGTATAGGCCCTACTTACATGGATAAGACCGGTCGTAATGGAATCCGAGTTGGTGACCTGGAGCTGAGCGACTGGAAAGAAAAATACCGCAACCTGGCCAACAAGCACGAAGCGATGATACGTTTCTATGATGTGGATGTACAATACAACCTGGCCGAGCTGGAAAGGGAATTCTTTGACGCCGTTGAGGAACTAAAGACTTTAAAGTTCATTGACAGTGAAGAATACATTTTTCAGGCGCAAAAAGAAGGAAAAACAATTTTGGCCGAAGGAGCCCAGGGATCATTGCTGGATATCGACTTTGGAACCTATCCCTTCGTAACCTCTTCGAATACAACGGCTGCAGGCGCGTGTACAGGTTTGGGGGTTGCCCCGAACCAGATCAAAGAAGTTTTCGGGATCTTCAAGGCTTACACTACTCGCGTAGGTAGCGGACCTTTCCCAACCGAACTTTTTGACGAGGACGGGGAAAGAATGGGAACTGTAGGCCGTGAGTTTGGCGCTACTACGGGTAGACCGAGAAGATGCGGCTGGCTGGACCTTGTGGCGCTGAAATATGCCGTGCAGGTTAGCGGCGTGACCCAGCTTATTATGATGAAAGCTGATGTTTTAAGCGGGTTCGAAACCCTTAAAGTTTGTACCGCCTACAATTACCGCGGAGAAGAGATCACGCACCTGCCATTCAATATCGAGGCAGAGAATGTAACTCCAATTTATAAGCACTTTAGTGGCTGGAAAGAAGACATTACAAAGATCTCCAGTCCTTCAGAATTTCCGAAGGAGCTGAATGAGTACATTGATTTCATCGAAAAGGAAATAGAAGTACCTATAAAAGTGGTTTCTGTGGGCCCTGACAGGCTGCAGACCATTGAGAGGTAAAAGGAAACAAGAGTCGAGAGCCAAGGTCTAAGACTCGAGCGTAAAAACGATAAAAGACTTTCCAGATTTTTTTACAAAAAAAAAGGAACCCCAACCAGGTTCCTTTTTTTATATCTCGTCTTAATCAGGATCTTGAGTAAAATCTTG
>CAZNFK010000173.1:0-3313 GCA_964572365.1 uncultured Flavobacteriaceae bacterium
CTCATGGCCAGAGCGGCGATCATGGGTGAAAGCAAAATTCCGAAGAAAGGGAACAGCACTCCGGCAGCGATCGGCACACCAAGGGTATTGTAAATAAGTGCGAAGAACAGGTTCTGCTTGATATTTTTCATCACCTTTTTGCTCAGGTTCTTGGCTTTCACAACCCCGTGAAGATCTCCCTTTACGAGGGTAATTTCAGCACTTTCAATAGCCACATCGGTTCCTGTACCCATGGCGATCCCAATATCAGATTTGGCCAAAGCGGGCGCATCATTTATCCCATCACCGGCCATGGCTACTTTCTTGCCTTGTTGCTGCAGTTTTTCTACCTCCCCCATTTTATTCTGCGGAAGCATTCCCGCTTTGAATCCGGAAAGATGTAATTCCGAAGCCACTGCCGCAGCTGTAATTTCATTGTCGCCGGTGAGCATGATCACCTCAACCCCGGCATCTATCAGTTCTTTTATGGCCTGTCGGCTGGTTTTCTTAATTGGATCTGTAATGGTGAAATATCCTTCCACTTGTTGATCAATGGCAACGTAAGAAACTGTTTTTCCCTGCTCCTGTTCTTTCTTTACTTGTTGCTCAAGGTCTGCACTTACCTCAGCATTGATTTCCTGCATAAGTTTATCATTCCCTATGGCTATCTTTTTCCCTTCGGAAATTCCTGTAACCCCTTTTCCGCTAACAGCATCGAAGTCCTCTGCTTCTGAAAACTTCACCTTCTTATCCTTTGCGAAGTTGACGGTAGCCGCAGCCAGCGGATGTTCGCTCTGGGCATTTATCGAAGCCAGGTAAGAAATAAGTGTTTCTTCTGAAATTTCTCCTGAAGCCACCACTTTTTCTACTGAAGGTTTTCCTTCTGTGATGGTCCCTGTTTTATCTATGATGAGCACATCTATTTTATCCATTTGCTCCAGGGATTGCGCATTCTTAATAAGCACCCCGTTCTGAGCTCCTTTTCCAACCCCTACCATTACAGACATTGGCGTGGCAAGTCCCAAAGCACAGGGGCAGGCAATGATCAAAACGGCAATGGCATTGATTAGGGCATACACGTAAGCCGGTTCCGGACCCCAAATGGCCCAGACAATGAACGTAATTATGGAGATCAGGACCACAATAGGCACGAAATAGGCAGAGATCCTGTCTGCCAGCTTTTGAATGGGCGCCTGCGAACGGCTGGCGTCATTGACCATTTTAATGATCTGTGCCAGCAGGGTCTCATCCCCTACCTTTTCGGCTTTCATGGTAAAGCTCCTGTTTCCGTTTATGGTTCCCGAAGTAACCTTGTCTCCTTTCGCTTTTTCTACCGGCACGGGTTCCCCGGTGATCATGGACTCGTCGATATTGGTTTGTCCCTTCTCGATAATTCCGTCTACTGGGATCTTATCTCCCGGTTTCACCCGCAGGACGTTCCCAACCACTATTTCGTCGGTATGGATCTCACGTTCTTCCCCGTTTTCAACAATAGTGGCAGTATTCGGGGCGAGTTTTAATAATTCTTTTATTGCTGAATTTGTGCGACTGTGGGCTCGTGCTTCCAGCAGCTGCCCTAAAAGCACCAGCGTAAGGATCACCGTTGCGGCCTCAAAATAAACGTGCACGGTGCCGTGGTGGGTAAGGAATTGCTCCGGAAAAAGCCCCGGGAACAACATTCCTGCCACGCTAAAGAGCCATGCGACCCCCGCACCAATTCCAATGAGGGTGAACATGTTCAGGTTCCAGGTCTTTATCGACCTGTACGCCCTTTCGAAAAACATCCAGGTAGCATAGAAAACCACAGGTATGGACAGACCAAACTGCACCCAGTTCCAGGCTTCCATGTTCATCCAGTCATAAATGGGATTCCCCGGGATCATTTCTCCCATGGCGATGAGGAAAATGGGAACGGTAAAGGCCACGGCAATTTTGAACTTTTTGAGCAGCTTTCTATACGATTTTTCTTCGGCCGAAGCTTCCGGTTGCATGGGCACCAGATCCATGCCGCAGATGGGACAATCTCCCGGCTCATCTTTCACCACCTCCGGGTGCATGGGGCAGGTATAAAGTTGTCTTTCGGCTTTCATGCTAACTTCTTCCACCAGATCCATTCCGCAGACCGGACAATCCCCGGGTTTGTCATAGGTCTTATCTCCCTCGCAATGCATGGGGCAGTAAAATGTGCCGGTGCCCTTGCCTTTAGGTTTTTCGGGTTTGGGAGGGGCGGTGATGTCCTGCCCCGGAAGGTAAATGTTATATGAGCTCCCGTCTTTTCTCAAAGCCTCCTGGAAAATGGTCACAGGAATGGCTTTTTCAGAAGTGATTTCCACCTCAGCATTCTCCAGATCCACAGAAACAGACTGCACTCCTTCAACTTTTTTCAAGGTTTCCTCCACATGAGAACGGCAACCGCTGCAGGTCATCCCTGTTACCTGGTATTTTTCTGTGTTACCTTCCGAATGAATGTGGTACTTACCTCCGTCCTTTTGCAGCGCGTCTTCAAAAACGCCAATCGGGATCTGCTTTTCCATTTCAATGACCGCTTCAGACTTTTCAAGATCTACGGAAGCATTTTTTACTCCGTCAACCTTCCGAAGGGTTCCTTCGACATGTGAACGACACCCGTTGCAGGTCATGCCGGACACTTTGTAGCTCATAACTTCGGAAGAAGAGGTCTCTAAAACGTCATTTTGGCATACCTTTTCAGCAGCTTTTCCCGGAACTGAAATATGATATTTCCCGCCGTCTTTCTGAAGGGCTGCTTCAAAAACCTCAACCGGGATATGCTTTTCCATCTCAATGACCGCTTCAGACTTTTCCAGGTCTACGGAAGCATTTTTCACTCCGGTAACCTTCCGAAGGGTTTCTTCAACATGAGAACGGCAGCCATTGCAGGTCATGCCGGACACTTTGTAGGTATGGCTCATAACTTCGGAAGAAGGGGTCTCTAAAACGTCATTTTGGGATGCCTTTTCAGGAGCATTTCCCGGAACTGAAATATGATAGTTCCCTCCATCTTTCTGAAGCACTGCTTCAAAAACCTCAACAGGAATATGCTGCTCCATCTCAATGACCGCCTCAGCTTGTTCAAGATCTACCGAAGCATTTTTCACGCCTTCGACCTTCCGAAGGGTGTCTTCCACATGAGAGCGGCACCCGTTACAGGTCATGCCGGTGATTTTATAGGTATGTTTCATTTCTTACACTTTTATATCCCAAAGTTCGCAGGATTTAAAGCGGAAATGTTATACAATTCTGGAAATTTGTGGTAAGATTTAAAGCTTGTCCAGAGGAATGCGTTTGTTTTCCTTTACCTGCTTAAAATGGGTGG
>CAZNFK010000174.1:0-3248 GCA_964572365.1 uncultured Flavobacteriaceae bacterium
TTATTATACTATTGTACACTGAACCTGCTGGCAAGTTTCCTGCCCAGAAAAGCGACAAGGAGAGAGACTACTCCAAATAACAGGTTCAACCAGGCAACCGGGGCATTGACATTAAAAATATCCACCATTACCAAACGGGCGGGAGGAATAAAATAAAGAATGCCTACGATGAGAAGAAAAATTCCCAGGAAAATGGAATAAAAATAGGTTCCTCCTTTAAAAGCCGTCCAGACACCACCTATCCCCAATAAGATATGAAGTATCGCAAGCAGCGAATTAGAAGTGAACACTCCCAGGAAAGGAGGGTTGACAAGATTATAAATTCCCTGGACAATTAAAAGTATTCCTATTATGATACAATAGAAGTCAAGCGTGCGTAGGGGTTTATTCATTTTTCCGTTTTAGATAAAACCTGCAAAGTGCAGCAGGTGTTAATAAAATTAGAGAATAATTTTCACTCTCTCTTTTCCCAAACTCCTAAAACACTGATAAAATCACGGGTTGGTATTCCTTAAACTTTACTTAAAGAAAAATGAGTAAATTTGCGGCCCAATAAAATGACCTATGCAGGAGACATCCCCTCACAAAGCTGATTTGAAAGAAGAAGCGAACAAGCCACAGCTTTACTCCAAAGGGCTTATAATTATTTTTTCCTTATTGTTCTCCCCCATCTTTGCGGCAGTGCTGCTCATGTCAAACCTGAAAACGATCGGAAAAGACAAAGAACGAGTCTATATCCTCCTTTTTGCTATCGGTTATTTGTTTGCCACCGCGGCCATCCTGCAGCTCTTCAGCCTTCCTACTAACTTTACTTTTATTGCTAATGTTTTAGGAGCAGCCATTCTCAATGAATACTTCTGGAACAAATACATTGGCAGGGAAACAGAATACACTAAAAAAAGCTGGATAAAACCGGCATTGATCTCTGTTGCAGTAGCCTTGTTCTTCCTGCTGCTCATCATAGGAGCCGGAAGTCTGTAAAAAGATTTCCGAAGTGACCTCCTGGATCCTCTATTATAAATGAAAAAAGCTGTGGTAGTCCACAGCTTCTATCAGTAATTTCGCAGGATTAATCATCGTCTCCGGTATCGTCATCAGAGCCGTTGTGATCTTCGGCTTCGAGGAAATTCCCCTCGGCATCAAAGTGTAATTCCACTCCATTGTTGAGAGTGACTTCAAATTTACCGTCATCCTCTCTTTCAGCCTCAATAATCGCGACACCAGGATAATTAGCAGCTATATAATCTTTCACGGCCTGTGGCAGATCTTCGACTGCTATATCCTCTTCATCCCTGTCATCCTCGTCATCATCCTCTGCACGGCCCAGGAAATTACCATCGGCATCAAAGATAAGTTCCTCGTCATTGGAAAGTTCTACCTCAAAGTTCCCATTGTTCTCTCTTTCCGCCTCCTCAATGGTGGTTCCGGGAAAATAAGTGGTAATAAAATCCCTGATATTTGCAGGAAGATCGGCCGGGGCAATATCTTCATCGTCAAAGTCTTCATCATCATCATTATCTATCCCGAGGAAATTTCCCTGGGAGTCAAAGATAAGTTCGGTTTCATCGTTAAGCTCTACCTCGTAATTGCTGTTGTCTTCGATTTCGGCTTCCTTTATGGTGTTATTAGGGTACTCGGTGCTGATGTAATCCAAAATGGATTGTGGCAAAGAAGCAGTGCTCACATGGTCGTCAGCTCGTTGAGTCGTAAGGTTCAGATCTACTTCTGTCCCGGTTTCTCCCGAGTCATCATCATTTGAACAGGAGGCCATTACCATCACATTAAGGATTGCAAGACCAAAAAGTTTTAGGTTTTTCAAATTTCGCATTGTTTTTCGATTTAGGTGTGTCCACAAAACGTTGGTTCATCAATGAAATTTCAAACGTCGATCCATATTTAGCAGAACTTTAGCAATCAAAAGAGTACCCTCCAGAACAATCACAATCTACTTCACCAGGTTTTTAAACCAAGTTTTTACATATGAAATAATCTAATGAAGACCCTGCTTCTGCTGCAATCACTATGGTTCATACCAAAAATCAAGTGTTTCTTTTTCTGCTGAAAAAACCAGCTTTTTGAGCATTTTTTGCTCTGAAAACGGAATTTCATATTCGAACTAGCCGTAAACCAATTTGGATTCTTCACATTTTTTTTGGATTTTGGTATAGAATTTAACCCTTTTTAACAAGGCTTCGGAAAGTCACCCCCCACTCTTCCGGATAATGATTTGGGGGAATAATATTGCAGTAACCCCCAATCTGCCCCTTATGAAACAGTTTTATGTGAGCCTGACTCTTATTTTGTTCAGCCTTCATCTCGCCGCTCAAAACCCTTCCGACGAAAAGATCAGTAAAGAATTTTTACTGGGTAAAGTGTCCTACAAAGAAGTAACGGATTTTATAAAAGTTGATGCCGTACATGCCTCCCGCAGCATGTACCTCAACCGGGACACTTATAACGCTTTCGTGAAAATGGCCGGGGCTGCAAAGGCAGACGGAATTCAGCTGAAGATCGTTTCGGGGGCACGCAACTTTGAACATCAGAAGGCCATATGGGAGAGAAAATGGAAAGCACTTGAGGACCTTGAACCTATTTGCCGCAGCAAAAAGATACTGGAGTTCAGTTCAATGCCGGCAACTTCAAGACATCACTGGGGCACAGACATCGACCTGAACAACCTTGAAAACTCCTATTTTGAAGAGGGTACCGGCAAGGCTGAATATGACTGGCTGGTGAAAAACGCGTCGAAGTTCGGCTTTTTCCAGGTTTACACCTCAAAAGCTTCGGGCCGCACGGGTTATTCCGAAGAAAAATGGCACTGGTCTTATCTGCCACTCGCACGTGATTACCTGCAGGCCTATAATGACCTTGTGAGCTATGAGGACATTACCGGTTTTGAAGGTGCGCATCTCGCAGAAGTTCAGGAAATGATCGTCGCTTATGTAAACGGAATTTCTCAGGATCATCCTGCCGTATTCTTGGGTCAACCTGAAAGTCAGACAGTTTTCACAGGATCTGAAGAATAAAAAAGTGGTACTGCCAATATCCAGAGCGCCGGTCATCTTTGACATCTTACGATGCCAGATATGGTAAAGGCCGGAATCTGGATGAACATATTTTCCATTCTGTTGATCAGTCTTATCTTCTGCTTTTTACTACCCTGGCTGCGGAATTTCCGGCTCGATGCGATCCCGGCTATTTTTAGATAGATTAAAAGTCATAACATGGATTTCAGAAAAGAGTGAAAA
>CAZNFK010000175.1:0-3156 GCA_964572365.1 uncultured Flavobacteriaceae bacterium
ACCCCCGAAGGCTACCGCTGTTTTACCGAACAATACCACCTAAAGCGTGGCTATTGCTGCCAAAGCAGCTGTCGCCACTGCCCTTACGGCTATGACAAAAAAACCAACAACCCTACTAAAAAATAATTATGGACTTTAAAAAAGCGATCTTAGAAGGAATTCCTAATAGGCTGCCTGCAGCAAAACCTTACGATCCCAATGTAAATCATGCTCCAAAACGAAAGGAGATCTTAAATGCAGAGGAAAAGAAACTCGCCCTGCGCAACGCCTTGCGGTATTTTGAGCCGAAGTACCATGCAGAGCTGCTGCCCGAATTTCGCGAGGAACTGGAAACTTACGGAAGGATCTATATGTACCGCCTGCGCCCCGATTACGAGATGTACGCGAGATCAATAGAAGAGTATCCGGGAAAATGTGAACAGGCAAAGGCTATCATGCTCATGATCCAGAACAATTTGGATCCAAAAGTCGCGCAACATCCGCATGAATTGATCACCTACGGGGGTAATGGCGCCGTTTTCCAGAACTGGGCTCAGTACCGCCTGGTGATGAAGTACCTGGCCGAGATGACCAACGAACAAACCCTGGTGATGTACTCGGGCCACCCAATGGGACTTTTCCCATCGCATGGCGATGCGCCGCGGGTAGTGGTCACCAACGGAATGATGATCCCTAACTACTCCAAACCCGATGACTGGGAGAAATTCAACGCTCTTGGCGTTACTCAGTATGGGCAAATGACCGCGGGAAGCTACATGTATATTGGTCCGCAGGGAATCGTTCACGGTACGACCATCACCGTGCTCAACGCCTTGAGAAAGATCGCCGAGAAATTTAATTTACCTACTGGAGCGCAATTAGGAGAAGGTTCAATATTTGTCACTTCAGGACTTGGAGGCATGAGCGGCGCACAACCCAAAGCCGGGAACATTGCCGGCTGCATCACGGTGTGTGCCGAGGTGAACCCTAAAGCGGTGGAAACCCGCCACTCCCAGGGCTGGGTGGACGAGGTGGTCACCGATCTCAATGACCTGGTGGAAAAAGTTAAACAAGCCAAAGCAGAAAAGAAGACCATTTCTTTCGCCTACCAGGGGAACGTGGTAGACGTGTGGGAGGAATTCGATAAACAGGATCTTCATATTGACCTGGGCAGTGACCAGACCTCGCTCCACAACCCTTGGGCGGGTGGCTACTATCCCGTGGGACTTTCTTTTGAAGAATCCAACGATTTGATGGCCAATGATCCTGAAAAGTTCAAAGAAAAAGTTCAGGAAAGTTTGCGCAGGCAAACAGAGGCGATCAACCGCCATACTCAAAAAGGAACCTATTTCTTCGATTATGGAAATGCCTTTTTACTGGAAGCTTCCAGAGCGGGCGCAAAGATCTTCAGAGATGAGCAGGGTAATTTCGTGACCGCGGAAAAAGCCAAGAACAAGGAGGATTTCGCTTACCCCAGTTACGTGCAGGACATCATGGGCCCCATGTGTTTTGATTACGGGTTCGGTCCTTTCCGCTGGGTATGCGCATCGGGAAGACAGGAAGATTTGGACAGAACAGATGCCATTGCTACAGAAGTTTTACAACGCCTTAAGAAAAACTCCCCGGAAGAAATTCAGCAGCAAATGCAGGATAATATTAAATGGATACAGGGAGCCCGGGAGAACAAGCTGGTGGTGGGAAGCCAGGCCCGCATCCTCTATGCCGATGCCTTGGGAAGAATAGAGATCGCCAAAGCCTTCAATGATGCCATCGCAAAAGGAGAAATTGGAACCGTAGTTTTGGGAAGAGATCACCACGATGTTTCGGGAACCGACTCCCCTTACCGGGAAACCTCCAACATCTATGACGGGTCAAGGTTCACAGCCGATATGGCCATACATAACGTGATAGGCGACAGCTTTAGAGGAGCTACCTGGGTTAGCATCCACAATGGCGGCGGAGTTGGCTGGGGCGAGGTGATAAACGGCGGATTCGGTATGGTTCTTGAGGGTAATAAAGAGTCCGAAAGACGACTTAAGTCTATGTTATACTGGGATGTAAACAACGGGATCGCACGGCGGTCCTGGGCACGTAATGAAGGTGCGATGTTTGCGATCAAAAGGGCAATGGAAACAGAACCCGGGTTAAAGATCACCATTCCGAATATGGTAGATGACAGTTTATTGAAAACATTGTAAAACCAAAATCCGAGGATTATGAGATCATTGAAAATTACTGCAGTTCTATTACTCTTTGTACTGGTATTCACCTCGTGCAGCAGTGTAAAAGTCGCTACAGACTATGACCAGAGTGTAAATTTTAACCAGTATCAAACCTTTGCCTTTTTCAAACCGGGAATCGATAAAGCAGAAATATCAGATCTCGACAAAAAAAGGATCCTGCGTGCCATAGAAAGTGAAATGCAGCAAAAAGGTTTCACTAAATCTGATGATCCCGACCTTTTGGTTAGCATATTTACCAAGACCAAAGAGAATATAAACATCTACAATACCAATTACGGCTATGGATATGGCTGGGGATGGCATCCCTGGTACTGGGGCGCAGGTTATAATACCGTAAATTCCACTACCGAAGGCACCCTGTATATTGACCTGATAGATGCCGGTAAAAAAGAACTGGTTTGGCAGGGAATGGGAACAGCCGCCCTTGCCCGCGACGTTGACCGAAAACAGGAAAGGATCAATGAGATCGTAGAAGAGATCCTTGAAAAATATCCTCCCGGACAGAATTAATTTTCAGTCCCCCCGAGCTGAAAGCCGTTAAAAATTGATTTTTTTAGCGGCTTTTTTTGTTGAACATTCGGGTATCTATCAGATTATCAAAAGCTTGCAAATCCAATATTTTTGTATCTTTAAGCACCTGTTTATTACTGAATTTTATGGAACAAGAATTTGAATCCAACGAGATAATTGACCGCCTTCCGGCGCACCTCAAACAATTCATCAAACCTCAGAATTACGAGGATTACACCCCTGTTAACCAGGCGGTATGGAGGTATGTGATGCGCAAGAACGTGGAATACCTAAGCCGGGTAGCGCATTCCTCGTATCTCGACGGACTTCGGCAGACGGGAATTTCCATAGATCACATTCCCAACATGTACGGGATGAACAGGATCCTGAAAGAGATCGGCTGGGCAGCCGTGGCCGTTGACGG
>CAZNFK010000176.1:0-3141 GCA_964572365.1 uncultured Flavobacteriaceae bacterium
GGGCTTTCATCGGTCAATACTTTGGAAATGATCTCACCTTGACTGTTTTTTTCAAGGGGCATTTCGGTGATATCAAATTCCCCATCGGTAGAAGTACTTTTCCTGATCTGCATTTGCGAAGAGGAAACTGTTGCTTTTCCTTTGTAAGAAAGTAACATCCAGCCGGTATGTTGACCCGCCTTTGTTGGATGATCGGGTCCATACAGGGGGTAATCCCCGTAGCTGGTATTGGTATACATCAATCCCTCTTCATCAAAATAGGTAGGGAACATAGCCAGCCTGCGTTCCCAGTGGGAGTTGGAGGCCAGGGCAACTGTGGCAAAATGCCAGTACTGCCCGTTGGTTTGTTTCACCGTAATGCCATGACCGGCACCGGTGGCAAAACCACCCGGCTTGAAACTATAAGGATTGTTTTTCATGTATTCAAACGGGCCCAAAGGCGTCTCGCCCACGTAGGCTGCATCGGCATAAACGTTGAATTGGGTTCCCGGTGCCGCATATTGCAGGTAATACTTGCCGTCATGTTTGGTCATCGAGGCACCTTCCATGTATCCTTCCTTCAAGGTGGGATGGAAATTATTTTCTCCAAATCTTTCCCATCCGTGTTCCTCCTCTACCAGGTTGATCAATTCCTTTTCAACCCCGGTTTCCAGAAAACGATCATCTTTATCCAGCATTTTCACTTTAAGCGGGTGAACATTTGAGGATCCCCAGTAAAGGTATGCCTTCCCGTCATCATCAATGAATAATTCAGAATCCTGGATGTTGTTCGAAATGGAAGCTGTTGGTGTCCATTCCCCTTTTTTAGGATCATCAGTATAGAGAATACTTCCGTATCCTGCCGGATCGCCCGCAAAATAAACGAGGGAATCTTTGTAGTTGAATGCAGTTGGTGCGTTGGAACCTTCGAAAAACCATTGTTTTGGTTTAATGAAATCCCAATTAATAAGATCTTTGGAATGCCAGTAACCAAAAGAACGGGTGACAAACATATAATATTCGCCGCGGAATTCAATCACAGCCGGATCAGCGCCGGACCGGTAGGAAATATTATTGGCTGAATTATAGACCATATAGGTATAGTCAATATCCAGCGGATTGATATAAGTTTCGGGGACCACTTCTTGCGAGTGAGCCATGGCACTTAATATAAAAGCTGCTGTTGTGAGTATATTTTTTAAAACCTTCATTCTTAATGGATTTTATATTTCAGGTTCCCTATTCACCTTTTTGATGAGAAAATAACCATGGCAACAGGTAAGGTTCAGCAAGTGCCGAATCCCAACTGTTGTGATTGTCCTCTGGATAAAGTGACAATTTCGCATTGCCACCATAATGATTGATCATTCGTGCCATTTCCTTGGAAAATGCCGGAGGCACGATATCATCTTTTTCTCCGTGAAAGATCCATATGTTGAAACCTTCCGGATAATATTCGGTTATGGCAGGATCTGCCCCTCCGCAAATTGCAAAGGCTGCCGCAAACAATCCAGGTTTACGGAAAATGAGTTCATAGGTGCCCATTCCGCCCATAGATAATCCGCCCACATAGATTCGATCGTTGTCAACGAATTTTTCCGAAGTAATAGAATTCAGAAGGGCCAAAACCAACTGTAGGGATGTTGTAGGCCCTTCCTCCTTCTTAAAATCAAATTCAAATGGTTTAACTTCCCGGTCTACCTCCACCTTAGCCCAGTAATCTTCTTTTGGGGCCTGGGGAAAAATGACAATTGCCGGGAACTTTTTCCTGATCTCTTCGTTCAGAAAAAGGTCACCCCCGTGGGTCAACTGTGCATTGTTGTCGTTGCCGCGTTCTCCAGCTCCATGCAGGAACAGGACCAGAGGATATTTTTTATTTTTATCAAAATCATCAGGATAGAGGATCCTGTAGTTTAAAGTATCTTTTTCCTGAATAAAGGTTTCGCGTTGGAAATCTTCAAGTGTTTGTGCCCCTACCGAAAATGGGATCATCAAAAGAGTATAGAGGAGCGCGAGAATTAGATATAAAAGTTTCATTTTCAACTGTCGCATTTATTAGTATTTAAAGTCTAGTTTATCCAGACCTTTTTTGACTTCGGGTGCGTTCATGAACAGGTCCCATATCAATCCGGACCTGTAATTTTCGATCATCACCACCATTGGCCCCTGGTCTATTGCCAGGTATTGTGGTGCTACCCAGTCTTCCCCTTCCAGGCTAAAGGCATCGTAAAATCCTGCAGGACCCCATAACAGGTCGTTAAGATCTGTGTAGAAATACCTCATGGCTCTAAGTGATTTTTCAGGAGTATAGGGGATAGAACTTATGGCTGCTGTAGGGGAAACCACTCCGCGGTCATCATCGGGGGAATGGGCGGTGTAGCCAATACTTCCATCTTCTTTTCGGGTATAGCTGGCAGTTAGCCCCCAGGAAGCAGGACCATAGGTTTCATAATTCTTCGGATTCTCCTGGGCATATTCGTAATTGATCAGCGTATGGTTCACGTTGAGGTCCCAGTAATTCGCGTATCTATCAGATAAACCGTTAGGATTTAGGCCAAGGTAGGAGTAGTGTGCCCAAAATAGCGGCCCACCTTTATCTCCACGGGTATTGTGCTTTAGGATGAGTGGGATTCCGTAAGCTTCAGCATCGGTAGTGATATTGCCGCTGCGGGCCCAGCCATCGTGATAGGCTTTGGCATCTATAGCATGATCTGGAGAGGAGGCTGCCAAAACGTAGGTGATCAAACACTCGTTGTAGCCTTCAATCATAAAATCCATCTCCCACTGATAATCGGGAGACCAGTGCCAGTAGATCCCGTCTTTGTTGTTGGTGTACCAGTCCCATTCAATGCCTTTCCACAACTCATCATATTTTTGCGCCACTGCTTTTTCTTCTTCGGAACCGTTTTTAAGATATTCCCTTACAACCAGAAAACCTTGTGCTAAAAAAGAGGTTTCCACGATATCCCCTCCGTTATCTTTTCTTCCGAAAGCCTGGGTTTCTCCCGTCTCCCCATTGATCCAATGCGGCCATGCGCCATGGAACCTGGTGGTATTTTTTAGGAATTCGGCGATCTTATCCAGCCGTGCCACCGCGGAATCCCTGGGAATAAATCCTCTTTCCATTCCCGCAACTATGGCCATTAATCCGAAACCGCTACC
>CAZNFK010000177.1:0-3119 GCA_964572365.1 uncultured Flavobacteriaceae bacterium
GTTATAGGAATTGACAAAATTTTAACGAATTTAAGTATGAGCGAAGAGGTTAAAAGAAGCAATTATTCGGCTGACAGTATTCAGGCGCTGGAGGGGATGGAACATGTGCGCATGCGGCCGTCAATGTATATTGGAGATACTGGAGTGAGAGGATTGCACCACCTGGTTTATGAGGTGGTTGACAACTCTATTGATGAGGCGCTTGCCGGCCATTGTGATGTTATAAAAGTAACCATCAACGAGGATAATTCTATTACTACCGAAGACAACGGAAGGGGAATTCCGGTTGATCTGCATAAAAAAGAAGGTGTTTCTGCTTTAGAGGTTGTTATGACCAAGATTGGGGCAGGAGGAAAATTCGATAAGGATTCCTATAAAGTTTCCGGAGGTCTTCACGGGGTAGGTGTAAGTTGTGTGAACGCGCTTTCAGATCATCTTAAAGCAACCGTTTATCGCGACGGTACTATTTGGGAGCAGGAATATGAAAGAGGAAAACCTCTTTATCCTGTGAAATCTGTTGGGGAAACTTCCCTTAACGGAACCATAGTTACTTTTAAGCCCGATGCTTCCATTTTTCAGCAGTCGACGGAATATAGCTATGAAACCCTTGCCAGCCGTATGCGGGAACTTGCCTTTTTGAACAAAGGTATAACCATTACCCTTACCGATCGCAGAAGTACTGATGACAAAGGGGAATTTATTTCTGAAGTTTTTCATTCTGAAGAAGGCCTTAAAGAATTTATCCGTTTTCTTGACGGGACGCGTGAATCTATCATTAACGATGTGATCTCTATTGAAGGGGAAAAGAATGACATTCCTGTTGAGGTTGCCATGGTTTACAACACTTCTTTTAACGAGAATCTTCACTCTTACGTAAACAATATTAATACTCATGAAGGTGGTACCCACCTTGCCGGATTCCGAAGAGGTTTGACCACTACTTTGAAAAAGTATGCCGATGCTTCAGGAATGCTGGATAAGCTGAAATTTGAAATTTCTGGAGACGATTTTCGTGAAGGTCTTACCGCTATCGTTTCGGTAAAAGTTTCTGAGCCGCAATTCGAAGGCCAGACTAAAACGAAATTAGGTAACAGGGAGGTGACTTCCGCGGTTTCCCAGGCGGTTTCCGAGATGCTGGAGATCTATCTTGAAGAAAACCCGAATGATGCAAAGATCATTGTTCAAAAGGTGATCCTTGCTGCCCAGGCACGTCATGCCGCTAAAAAGGCGCGTGAAATGGTACAGCGAAAGACCGTAATGAGCGGGGGCGGACTTCCGGGGAAATTATCAGATTGTGCTTCCCAGGATCCGCATGAAAGTGAAGTTTTTCTTGTAGAGGGAGATTCGGCGGGTGGAACGGCCAAACAAGGTCGTGACCGTCACTTCCAGGCCATCCTGCCGTTAAGAGGTAAAATCCTGAACGTGGAAAAGGCGATGAGCCACAAGGTTTTTGAAAATGAGGAAATAAAGAATATTTATACGGCCCTGGGGGTAACCATTGGTACCGAGGAAGATAGTAAGGCGCTAAACCTTAGTAAGCTGAGGTACCATAAGATCGTGATCATGTGTGATGCCGATGTGGATGGGTCTCACATCGCGACCTTGATCCTTACCTTCTTCTTCAGGTATATGAAGGAGTTGATCGAAGCCGGTCACGTATATATTGCCACGCCACCATTATACCTTATTAAAAAAGGTAGTAAAAAACGCTATGCCTGGAATGACCGGGAGCGTGATGAGATCGCGCAATCTTACAGCGGCGGAGTGAGTGTACAGAGATATAAAGGTCTTGGAGAGATGAACGCTGAGCAGTTGTGGGACACTACTATGAATCCGGAGTTCAGAACCCTGCGGCAGGTAACCATCGATAACAGCGGGGAGGCCGACAGGATCTTCTCAATGTTGATGGGAGATGAGGTGCCGCCTCGAAGAGAGTTCATAGAAAAGAACGCAGTCTACGCGAACATAGACGCATAAAAGGTTAAAAACCCGGGGATGAACTCCGGGTTTTTTATTTCCTGTTATATTTGTGCCTCCAAAAATTAAAAACCTACTTATGAGAAAGATTTTGCTTGTTTCAGCAGTAATGCTATGCAGTGTCCAATCCTGGGCGCAAGACAACCTGGGCCGACTTTTGGCTGCGGGGATCGAGGACACTAAGACCTTTGCTACCGAATATCTGCGTCCCGGAACTCAGGCGACGGTTTTTAACCTTTCAAATGGTTGGTATCAGTCTGCTGAAGTGAAAGATGTGCTTGGATTTGAATTTTCAATTATCGGAAATGCGGCAGTTAACCTTGGGGATCATCAGTCTTTTAATATGAGAACGGCCGATTATCAAAACATTCAGTTCGTGGATGGTTCTTCGGAAAAAGACGTTTCTACGCTTTTAGGGCATAATCCTGAACCGGTAAACGTATATCTCGAGTATGATACTCCTTTAGGAAAACAACAAGCTGAAATCACCCTTCCTGACGGACTGGCAGCGGCAGGTGTTGAAATGGTGCCGGCGGCTTTCCTCCAGGCGAGATTGGGAGTGTTTAAAGGAACAGAAGTGAAAGCGCGTTACTTTCCGAAAGTAAATTATGATAATGTTCAGGCTGAACTTTATGGAGCGGCTGTTCAGCACGAGGTCACAAGCTGGTTGCCTTTAGACCTGCCTGTTGCGGTTTCGGGTCTGGTAGGATATACCAGAATGGATGGTTCGTACGATTTTACCGAACAAAGCAATATAGACGGTGAAAACCAAAGGGTAAAGACCAATATGGATTCCTGGTTATTTTCCGGGATAGTTTCTACTAACCTGCCTGTTATCAATTTTTACGGAGGGGTAGGATATATGACCGGTTCTTCAGATTCGGCTATGTTGGGAACGTATATCATCAAAGATGATAGTACCGGTATCGTGATCGATGAAATAGAAGACCCTTTCACTATCGTAGATGATATCAGCGGCGTTAAGGCAAACCTTGGAATGGCTTTAAAATTAGGATTTTTCAAGATCACAGGAGATTACAGTTTTCAGGAATACGATGCAGTATCTGTAGGGCTTCATTTGAGTTTCTAATAAGGCCCTGGCTTTAGTATTTTATAAACCCGCATTTATTGCGGGTTTTTTG
>CAZNFK010000178.1:0-3113 GCA_964572365.1 uncultured Flavobacteriaceae bacterium
GGCTGCCATTCCAAGGCTTACATAATAAACGATAGAAAACCACGAAGTGGGTACTTGTTTGGATTCGGTAATGGGAAGGTTTAGAAAAAGAAAGGTAATTACTGCTGCCACGATCAAAATGGTATCTGTTCGGGCTACCATAAGCACGTGATTATAGTGTTCATGAGAGAGTTTTGAACGGGCTGCCCGGCTCAAACTTAGCAGGGTAAGCATCAAAGCGAGAATGGTAGAAGAACCAAGAATTACAGTATTACAGAGCATATTGATTCCTGAAAGCGAAGAGGAGAGAAGGGCTTTTGCTTCATATCCCGAAATCTCTCCCAGGACATAAGTTCCAACTCCCATGATTATGGTAGCAACAGCTCCACCTACAAAGGCACGTTTTATTATTGGACTCATTTAAGTTCTTTGGTTTTGGTATGGGTTCTGAAAATTAATTGTTTCGATCTTATTTAAACCTAAGATATTGTTAAACCACCCTGCATTTTTTCTGAATTTCTATAAATTATAAAGAAAAACAAGCCGAATTATGTCGAAACTGAATGTCACCCAAAAGTTGATAAAAAGCCATTTGCTGAAAGGGGAAATGACCCCCGGAAAGGAGATAGGAATTAAAATAGATCAGGCCCTATTACAGGATGCCACCGGTACGCTGGTGCAACTCGAATTGGAAGCCATGGGTCTGGACAGGGCTAAAACTGAAGTAGCTGTACAATACGTAGACCATAACCTTTTGCAAACCGATTTTAAAAATGCCGATGACCATGCCTTTTTGCTGTCGGCTTCCCAGAAATTCGGGATATGGTACAGTCGTCCCGGAAATGGCGTAAGCCATCCGGTGCATATGGAACGCTTTGGAAAACCGGGAAAAACCATGGTTGGATCAGACAGTCACACACCTGCCGCAGGATCTCTTGGGATGCTGGCTATTGGAACAGGGGGACTCGATGTGGCCGCAGCTATTGCAGGCCAGCCTTATTTTGTCAAAATGCCACAGGTAATGGGAGTAAAGCTTACAGGAAAGTTACCCGATTGGGTGAGCGCGAAAGACGTGATCCTGGAAATGCTTCGGCGTTATGATGTTAAAGGAGGGGTTGGAAAAGTGATCGAATATTACGGACCCGGCCTACAAGAGCTGAGCGCGATGGATCGCCATGTTATCGCGAATATGGGAGCCGAACTGGGAGCTACTACCACGGTTTTTCCAAGTGATGATGTTACACGTAAATTCCTGAAAAGTCAGGATAGGGAAGAGGACTGGACCGAAATACTGGCCGATGAAGGCTGCAGTTATGATCTCGAAGATGAGATCGTGCTGGATGATCTCGTGCCGTTGATCGCTCTGCCTACCAGTCCTGGAAATGTCGTTCCGGTGAGCGAAGTTGCGGGTAAGAAAATAGGTCAGGTGGTAATAGGTTCTTCTGCTAACCCGGGAGTAAGGGATTTCTGGATAGCAGGGGCGATTGTCGCAGGAAAAGCTACCAGGGAAGAAGTTTCCTTTGATATTAATCCTACTTCAAGGCAGGTGATCCAGAATTTGATCGCTAATAAAGGTTTTGAAAACCTTATTGCAGCAGGAGCACGTTTCCATCAGTCGGGATGTATGGGATGTATAGGAATGGGACAGGCTCCGGCATCAGATACCATTAGCCTTCGCACTATGCCGCGTAATTTCCCCAGCCGTTCGGGTACCGAGGATGACCAGGTTCACCTTTGCAGTCCCGAAACTGCCGCAGCTTCGGCCTTGACGGGAGAGATTACAGATCCGCGTGATCTGGAGAAGCTGTACGATATGAAATATCCAAAATACGAGTATCCCGAAAAGGAATTGATCAATACCATGATGTTAGTTAAACCGCCGGAGGATGGTTCAAAGATCGAACTTCAAAAAGGTCCTAATATCAAATCTTTACCATATATAGATCCACTACACGATTGTTACGACGTACCGGTTTTACTGAAAATGGGTGATAATATCTCTACCGATGAGATACTGAGAGCAGGAGCAGAGGTTTTGCCCTTCAGGAGTAATCTACCCGAGATAAGTAAATTCTCATATTCAGTAATAGACCATACTTTTTATGACCGGGCACAGCAGGCAAAGATAGATTTTGGCGGGCATATTGTGGTAGCAAAAGATAATTATGCCCAGGGTTCAAGCCGGGAGCATGCGGCTCTTGCTCCAAAATACCTGGGGCAGGTAGCGGTCATTGCCAATTCATATGCTCGGATCGCATGGCAGAACCTGGTGAACTTCGGAATCTTACCCCTTGAGTTCATTGATATCGCCGATTATGATAAAATAGAACAGGGGGATCTGGTAAGCTTCAAAAATCTGCGCGAAGATGTGAGCAACCGGAACAATATCAAAGTACTCATTGAAAAAGAAGAAAAAGGAGCGGAACCCATTGAGATAGAAACGAAACATACCTTAAGTGACCGACAGATCCAGGTATTGCTGAAAGGAGGGATCATCAATGAGTTCAAAGAACAATTGAAAAATAAAGATTTACACTCGGTAAAAGAGAATACAGTTACCGATAATGAACGCAAACAGGTGAAATAATGTAACTAAAAAAAACAGGCCGGAATTCCGGCCTGTTTTGTACAATGGATTCATGGGATTTAGGAAATCAATTTTTATTTTTAAAGGATATGGAGCAGATAGTAAGAAATGATCGACTGAGCAAGCTGTTCGCCCGGATGCTTTTCATTCCGGGGGTACTTATCCTTTTATCTGCCTGCGGAACCGGCCAAAGAACTGCAGAGGAAAGGGTAAAAGACTATCAAGACCTCAGGAATTTGGTGTACACGGAGGGATTTGAGATTGAAAGCCAGTGGGCGCACCCATTGAGCGGCAATATGGTTGATCTCATAGGCAATCCAAATTATATCAGATTTAAAAATGACAGCGTAAATTTATTTCTTCCATATTTTGGGGTTCGTCATGCCGGAGGGAATTATGGCGGCCTGGATGGAGGCATCAAATACAAAGGTGTTGCCGAAGAACTTGAAGTTAGAGAAGCTGATGATGAATCTAAGATCGAGATCAGATTTGAAGCCGAAGATGGAACGGAGAATTATGATTTTAGGATCACGCTGTTTTCAAATGG
>CAZNFK010000179.1:0-3087 GCA_964572365.1 uncultured Flavobacteriaceae bacterium
TCAAAGTCAAATGACCTGGCCTTATCGATACTTTGTCTCAGGGCATCCACACGGGAAGTTTGTCCTGTACCACTTGCGAGTAATTGATTGTCTTTAACCAGAACGATGGTGTTTGATTTGGTGTGTTTGCAAATTTTTGAAGCAAACAACAGGTCCCTTAACTCGTTCTCGTTGGGTTTATTGTTGGTCACAAAAGTTAAATCTTCTTCTGTGTCGGTTTTTAAATCTTTGTCCTGAACCAGCAATCCATTTAAACAGGTACGCACCTGTTTCTTGGGAAGTTCTGTTTCTTTCTGAATAAGGATCACCCTGTTCTTCTTTCCTTTCAGGATCTCCAAAGCTTCTTCGGAATAAGAAGGCGCGATCACCACTTCACAGAATAATTTGTGGATTTCTTCCGCAGTAGCCTTATCAATTTCGGTATTGCTGATCAAAATTCCGCCGAAAGCTGAAACGGGATCTCCCGCAAGCGCGTCGTTATATGCCTGAAGGATGGTTTCTCTCTGGGCTAATCCGCAGGCGTTGTTGTGTTTTAGAATAGCGAAAGTTGGCGCCTCATTTTTGAACTCGTTCATCAAATTCACTGCTGCGTCAACGTCCAAAAGATTGTTATAGGAAAGTTCCTTTCCATGTAACTTTTCGAACATGCTGTCAAAATCTCCGAAGAAGTAGCCTTTTTGATGCGGATTCTCGCCGTACCTGAGTTCTTTTCCGGTGGTATAACTTTCTTTATAAACCGTCTCTTCTTCATTGAAATAGTTGAAGATGGCAGTGTCGTAATGAGAAGAAACATTGAATGCTTTAGCTGCAAATCTCTTTCTGTCTGCAAGGGAGGTAGCTCCGTTTCCTTCGGAAATTATCTTCAGGAACCCGGCGTAATCCTCAACAGAAGATACACACAATACATCCTTAAAATTCTTGGCAGCGGCCCTGATCAAAGAGATGCCTCCAATATCTATTTTTTCAATGATCTCCTGGTCTGAAGCGCCCGAAGCAACCGTTTTCTCAAAAGGATAAAGGTCCACGATCACCACATCTATCTGTGGGATTTCATATTCCCTGAGCTCGGCAGCGTCTTGTTCATTTTCACTTCGGTTAAGTATCCCTCCAAAAACCTTCGGGTGAAGGGTCTTTACTCTTCCTCCCAAAATTGAGGGGTAGGAAGTGATATCTTCAACCGGTATTACATTTATTCCCAGATCTCTGATGAATTTTTCTGTTCCTCCTGTTGAATAGATAGTAACCCCCAGCTGATTCAGTTTTTTTACAATAGGTTCCAGCCCCTCTTTGTTAAAAACTGAAATTAAAGCGGATTTTACCGATTTTAAGTTGCTCATTGTGTTGGTTTTGTTAAAGTTGCAAAAGTAACTATTTCAGTATAAAATATAAATCCTGCGGCTGTTATTTATTATAAAATTTGTAACGAATTCCCAAAGAACACGTCTTATTTGACAAGGGTCCCAAAAATCAGGGTTTAAGAACTATGTTGATCTATCTAAGAGTACTTAAAGAGAGCTTTTATTTCGCGATTAATGCTCTAAGGAACAATAAATTAAGAACCATGCTGTCGCTTTTGGGAGTGACCATTGGTATTTTTTCCATCATTGCCGTGTTGGCAGCAGTAGATTCCCTTGAAAAAGAGATTAAAGGCAGTATAAGTTCCCTGGACCAAAGCACCATGATCGTAATGCGCTTTTCCTTTGGGCCTACAGAGATTCCGCAGTGGAAAAGGCAGCAATTCCCTGATGTGACCTATGAGGAATATGAATATCTAAGCCGAAATCTACCCGATCTTGAAGCAGCTTCTTTTGTGTTGAATGTTCCCAATGAACCGGTGAAATATGAAGAAAATACAGCCAATGATGTGGGCATCGCGGCTGTTTCATGGGAGTACTATGACATCGAAGCCCTTGAGTTAGCGGAGGGGCGGTTTTTTAATCAGGCTGAGTCGGTAAGAGGGGCGCCGGTAATTATATTAGGACATGATGTTGCTGAAAGCCTTTTTGAAGGGGCAGATCCTATTGGAAAAAGAGTGCGTTTATACGGAAGAAAATTCACGGTGATTGGCCTCCTTGAAAAGAAGGGGCAGAGCCTTTTTGGGGGAAGTCATGACAGCAATGTATTTGTACCTGTAAATGTGGTGCGGCGTATCTACGGTAGTAATAGCCGCGCGACTTTTCCGCAGATCATACTGAAGCCTGAAAACGATGTGGATAATGCCGAATTTGTGTCAATGGTAGAACAGCAAATGAGAAACACCAGGGGCCTTAGACGGGAAGAGGTGAGTAACTTCTTCGTAAATCAGTTAAAAGGTTTTACTGACTTTATTGATAACATCACCGGGCAAATGAATTTCATAGGATTAATCATTAGTGGTTTTTCTCTCCTGGTAGGCGGCTTCGGGATCGCGAACATTATGTTTGTAAGTGTAAAGGAGCGCACCAACCTTATCGGAATTCAGAAATCTTTGGGGGCCAAAAACCGGTTTATTTTGTTTCAATTTTTATTTGAAGCAGTGATCCTTGCCGTGATTGGTGGGTTGATCGGCCTTTTTCTGGTGTGGCTTGCCTCGCTGCTGGCGTCGCAGTTCACGGGAGACTTTGAATTTGTGCTTTCGCCCTGGAACCTGTTCGTGGGAACGGCTGTTTCTGCAGTGATTGGTTTGATCTCAGGAATTATTCCGGCAATTTCAGCATCGAAACTAGATCCAGTAGAAGCCATTAGAACCGGGATGTAATAAATTAAAAAGAGTGCAGAAAATGTCATTTTCCGGCACCCTTTTTAATTTATCCTGAAAGACATGCTGAAACAAGTGCAGCATGACGTGAAGGAATTCCATAGGAATTAAATGGCAGCTTAAAGAATTTCAGCAACCTTCTCATTCACAAATTCCAGGAAGCGCTCATCTTCTTCAGTAAAAGGGTCGGGAACATTGGAATCTATATCTATTTGTCCAATGTTTTCCCCGTTCTTAAATAAAGGCACAACTATTTCTGCTTTTACATGAATGCTGCAGGCAATGTAATTGTCCTGAGCACTGACATCGGGAACTACGAAGTTCTGGTTTGAAACAGCAACTTGTCCGCA
>CAZNFK010000180.1:0-3059 GCA_964572365.1 uncultured Flavobacteriaceae bacterium
TTTATTAGAGTCCGCTGATGTAGCTGCCGTAGATATCCTTGAACTGCACTCCTTCGGCAAACCGATGCTTGTTCAGTTTTTTGTATTCCACAAGGCCCCAAAGGACAAACTCTTTCAGGAAATACCGGTCTTTTTTTGGCGTTTCAGGCTGATATTTATCGATGAGCTTATCAAGTGCCGGAATGGAATCCAGTGCCTTTTTGTATTCGGCATCTGTGGTTTCATCGAGTAGTTCAAATCCGCTTTCGGCAAAGAACCACTCTACAATTTCGCTGTAAGGATCTTTTTCTTCTTCTTTTCTCAGTTTCTCTATCTTCGGAAACAGTCGCGGGAACAAAGTTTTTACGGCCTCTCCAATCAGTTGCAACGCCACGCCGGCACTTCCCTCCTGCTCCCCTTCGTAGACCAGCTCGATCTTACCTGTGATGCTGGGAATAACCCCCAGGAAATCACTAAATCTCAACAAGGTCTCTTTTTCTTTATTTTTAACAGCCCTGCGTTCGGCTGTACTTAACAGGTTCTCGTAAGCTGTAATACTTAGACGTGCACTTATCCCGCTGCGAACATCGATAAACTCATGATCACGGGCTTCAAAGCTTATCTGTTCCAGCAGGTCTTTGGCCAATTCGGGTACGTGTACCATCTTCACCTGCTCCTGGTCCAGCTTCGCCTCCTGGCTCGTTATCTTTTTAGCGGTTTCGAGATTCATGGGATAATGAGTGAGAATTTGGGAACCTATTCGGTCTTTTAGCGGAGTAACAATGCTGCCGCGGTTGGTATAGTCTTCGGGATTGGCGGTGAATACGAACTGCATATCCAGAGGCAACCTAAGTTTGAATCCGCGAATCTGGATATCCCCTTCCTGAAGGATATTGAAAAGCGCCACCTGGATCCTGGCTTGCAGGTCGGGCAGTTCATTGATCACAAAAATGCTCCTGTTAGCCCGCGGGATCATTCCGAAGTGGATCACCCGGTCATCGGCATAGCTCAACTTGAGGTTTGCCGCTTTAATAGGATCAACATCTCCAATGATATCGGCCACGGTAACATCTGGAGTGGCCAGTTTTTCAAAGAACCGGTCACTTCTGTGCACCCAGGCGATGGGGGTGTCATCTCCTTTTTCCTTTAAGAGCTCTTTGGCATAGCGGGAAATGGGATGAAAAGGATCATCATTGATCTCTGAACCTTCCACGATAGGCATCCACTCGTCCAGCAGGTTGATCATCATTCTTGCCAGCCTGGTCTTTGCCTGCCCTCGTAAACCCAACAGGTTTATGTTGTGTTTGGAGAGGATCGCCCTTTCCAGTTCAGGGATCACCGTATGTTCATAACCATGAATGCCGGTGAAAGCCGGTTCACCATTCCTGATCTTTTCCAATAAATTCTGTCTCAATTCCTCTTTGATACTCCTGCTCTGGTAACCAGACTTTTTCAGGTCTCCAAAAGTTTTAATGTTCTCTTTCTCCATTCTTCAGTTATTATTCCTGTTCGAAAATGTCTTTTTTGAAATTCTTTTTCAGCCTTTGATCCTTTTCTTTCGGTTGGTTTCGTAATCCTCGAAGATCATCTCTCCAAGTCCTTTTAACCCGGTAAAAAATGCCTTTCCCTGATTTGCCTGGGTAAATTCCCGAACAAAACGCTCGAGGTAAGGGTCTTTCGCGATCATAAAAGTGGTGATGGGAATATGAAGCTTTCTGGCTTGCCTGGCCGCGTTGTAGCATTGTTCAACAATAAAAGGATCCAGCCCCACACTGTTCTTGTAATAAGTGCCATCCCGCTCCCTGATGCAGCTGGGCTTCCCATCGGTGATCATGAAGATCTGTTTGTTCGTATTGCGCTTTCTTCGCAAAAGATCCATCGCCAGTTGCAAACCGGCCACTGTGTTGGTATGGTAAGGCCCCACTTGTAAATAAGGAAGGTCTCCTATTGAAATAGCCCACGCATCATCCCCAAAAACCAGAATATCGAGGGTATCTTTGGGATAGCGGGTGGTGATCAATTCGGCCAGGGCCATGGCCACTTTTTTGGCCGGAGTGATACGATCTTCCCCGTAAAGGATCATGCTGTGGCTTATGTCTATCATCAAGACCGTGCTCATCTGGCTCTTATGGTGGGTTTCTTCTACCACCAGGTCATCTTCGGTCATACTAAAATCGTCGGCCCCATGGTGGATCTGGGCATTCCGCAGTGATTCGGTCATCGAGATCTTGTCCAAAGAATCTCCATAATTGTAGTTCCTGAATTCCCCCGTGTGCTCGTCTCCCAACCCCTGGTGTTTGGTGGAATGATTTCCGGAACGGCTTTTTCGCAACCTTCCGAAGATCTGATCCAGAGCCTGCTGCCGGATAGCACGTTCGGTTTTGGCGGTGATCGCCATCCCTCCTTTCCCGTCAGGATCGATCTCTTCCCGTATGTAACCTTTTTTCTTCAGGTCCTCTATAAAGTCATCTATGGTATAGTCCTCATCGGTAAGTTTATATTCAGCGTCCAACTGGCGAAGCCAGTCTATGGCCTCGTCAAAATCTCCCGAAGTATGGGTGATCAATTCCTTGAAGATCTCAAAAAGCTTGTCAAAAGGCGACTTTGCCTCATCCTCATATTTCTGGAACACAAATCCTCTGCGCATGGTCTCTTTCTTTTCCATCCCTTAAAGTTAAGGGATTCCTTTTGTATTCGGAAAGGAGACGCCGGGGAAACCCAATAAAGTTATGTTAAGAAGTGGTATCTCCGGGAAGAAGGTCACAGTACCAGAAGCGCGTATCCCAGCTTTCCTGTTCTTCGGAAAAGCAATCGTCATCCTTCTTCTTTGAAGGCTCATAGAATTTCTCTACCAACTCCCCTTTTTGAAAAGGTATAGGATACTGAAAAATAGGTCCGTCAAACACAAAGCTGTGAAATTCCCCGTTCTCGCCGGCGGGATCCACCTCTGAAGGAAGATCGGCCAGAAAATTTTCATCGATGATCCTTCCGCAGAAGGACTTATCCAGGACCTTTGCGTTTACACTTACCGTGATCGCTTTAAAACCGGCTTTCAGAAAATCGGACATCATTTCTGAAGT
>CAZNFK010000181.1:0-3036 GCA_964572365.1 uncultured Flavobacteriaceae bacterium
AAAAGACTTCGGATACTAAATGGCCAAAACAAAAACTTCCTTTTTCTGCCAGAATTGCGGCACACAACACAGCAAATGGCAGGGCCAGTGCTCATCGTGTCGCGAATGGAATACCCTGGTAGAAGAAGTGCTTCAGAAGGAAGAAAAGAAGGACTGGAAATCTGCTGTTTCCGCTCCGCCGGCAAAAAGAGTGGCGAAGCCCCTTCGAATTTCTGAAATTGAAGTTTCCAAAGAAGAAAGGTTAAACACCAACAATAATGAACTGGATCGTGTATTGGGAGGCGGGATCGTTCCCGGCTCCCTTACACTTCTGGGAGGGGAACCCGGCATTGGAAAAAGCACCCTGCTGCTACAGATCTCCCTTCACTTAAAGTATCGGACTTTATATGTTTCTGGCGAGGAAAGTCAGCAGCAGATCAAAATGCGGGCAGAAAGGATCAATCCTGCCTCCAGCAACTGTTATATCCTTACAGAAACCAAAACACAGAACATCTTTCAGCAGATAGAAAAACTGGAGCCCGAAATTGTCATTATCGACTCCATCCAAACCCTGCACAGCGATTATATTGAAAGCAGCCCCGGAAGCATTTCTCAAATAAGAGAATGTACAGCCGAGCTGATAAAATTCGCCAAGGAAACTTCGGTGCCGGTGATCCTGATAGGACATATTACCAAGGAAGGAAGCATCGCCGGGCCAAAAGTATTAGAACACATGGTTGACACCGTTCTGCAGTTCGAGGGAGATCGAAATCATGTTTATCGTATACTTAGAGCTCATAAGAACCGTTTTGGCTCTACGAACGAATTGGGCATTTACGAGATGCAGGGCAACGGACTTCGGGAAGTGAGCAATCCTTCAGAAATTCTCATTTCCAAGAACGAGGAAGACCTAAGCGGGACAGCAATAGCGGCAACTCTGGAAGGAATGCGGCCGTTGATGATCGAGATACAGGCTTTGGTGAGCTCTGCAGTTTATGGAACACCTCAGCGTTCGGCAACGGGCTACAACTCAAAACGGCTGAACATGCTACTGGCCGTGCTGGAAAAAAGGGCGGGTTTCAGGCTGGGCGCAAAAGACGTTTTCCTGAATATCACAGGAGGGATCTCTGTAGATGACCCTGCCCTAGATCTTGCCGTGGTAGCAGCCATTCTGTCTTCGAATGAAGATATTGCGGTGCCCAAAGACATCTGTTTCGCGGCAGAAGTAGGACTGGCCGGCGAGGTAAGACCAGTGACCCGTGTGGAACAGCGAATCCTGGAGGCCGAAAAATTAGGTTTCAGTACCATTATTGTCTCCAAACAGAGCAAGATCCCTAAAAGCAATTATAATATAAACCTTCAAAAAGTTTCGAAGATCGAAGATGTTGTAAGTTTTCTATTTGGTTAACTGCTGATAGACAAACCTATTACTACCAGAAAATAAAAAAGGGTTGAAAAAATGATTTTCAAAATCACTTTTTCAACCCTTCTATCAGAGAAATAAGATAAGGATCTTTTACCTATTCTATTTCCTGCAGCAGTTTATTGATCTCATCCAGCTTTGGAGTGAGGATCACTTCTATTCTTCTGTTTTTGGCACGCCCCTCTGCAGTATCGTTTGTAGCTACAGGCGCATATTCTCCACGCCCCGCTGCGGTAAGATTCTGAGGGTCGATATCGGCATTTTGTCTTAACAGCTGAACGATCGCGGTTGCCCTTTTAGTAGAAAGGTCCCAGTTATCTGTAAGTTGCCCGCTTCCGTTGTAAGGCACGTTATCTGTATGACCTTCTATAAGCACGGCGATGTCCGGATTATCTGCCAAAACCGATGCCAGTTGCGCCACCGCTTTTTGTCCTTCGGTACCAACAGACCAGCTTCCGGAGCTAAAAAGAAGCTTGTTCTCCATCGAAACGTACACTTTTCCATCCCTTTGTTCAACGGTCAAACCTTTTCCTTCAAAATTGGTCAGGGCTCTGGAAAGTGAATTTTTAAGTGCGTTCATTTTCGCGTCTTTTGCAGCGATCACGCCTTCAAGTTCATCTACTCTTTTTGACCTTGCAGCAAGATCTTTTTCCAATTTTTCAAGCCTTGCCTTCTCTGTAGCCAATGCTTTCTCCTTTTGATCCAATTCGGCCAGCAATTCCCTGTTTCGCTTCGAATTTTCGGCCAAAGCTGAAGAGCTGTTAGCTTCCAGGGCATCGTATGAATTCTGAAGTTTATCCAGGCTTTTCTTGGTGTTGGTATACTCCTGCTGAAGTTTATCCCTTTCCGCAAGAAGCGTTTCATACTGGGCTTTTAGAGCAGCGAGATCCTGCTCATTCTGGGTGTTCTTCGCCTGAAGTTCATTGAATTCTTCAGAGAGTTCGGCATTTTCCTGTTGTAACTGCGCATGCCGACCTTCCAGGTCTTTGTAAACTTTCGATGACACACAAGAGGTCAGCACTAAACTGCTGAAAAGGGCAAAAAAGGTGATCTTTTTCATATTGGGAGGCTTTTAAAAATTAGTTTTCAGAATGAAGTTCCAGGAGCACAGGACAATGGTCGCTATGCTTGGCTTCAGGTAATATAACGGCGCGTTTGATCTTTTCTTGTAATGGCTCACTCACCATGCTGTAATCAATACGCCAGCCTTTGTTATTTCCTCTGGCTCCGGCGCGGTAACTCCACCAGGAATAATGCCCCGGTTCGTCGTTGAGATGCCTGAAGGCGTCTATAAAACCATTATTGATGAAGTTCGCGATCCACTCCCGTTCTACCGGCAGGAAGCCAGACGTATTTTTCAGCCTTACCGGGTCGTGAATATCGATCTCCTCATGGCAAATGTTATAATCTCCACAGATAACCAGGTGCGGAAAATCCATTTTTAGCTCATCAATATATTTTTGAAAGTCATCCATGTATTGCAGCTTGTGATCCAGCCGCTCAATGTTGGTTCCCGAGGGCAGGTAAAGACTCATTACCGACACATCTTCAAAGTCGGCCCTGATGTTCCTTCCTTCAAAATCCATATAATCTATTCCGGTTCCAAAAGTGACATTTTTGGGTTCTATTTTACT
>CAZNFK010000182.1:0-2995 GCA_964572365.1 uncultured Flavobacteriaceae bacterium
AAATGATAAGTTATACCGCCTACACCAATGAACAGTCAGAAGGGGTAAAACAAAAGATAAAAGACATCATTGCAGCCATTGAAAATGAAATAGAAGAATTAACCTATCAGTAAAGATTAATTTGAATAATGTTCCAAAGGAAAACGTTAATATTCGTATAAATCGTGGGGATTCAGGTTAAATTCTTGCATGTACCACCTTAAGGTATTTACATATTCAAGATCCAGGGAGTCTATTATATTATTGGTCTCATATAGATCGCTATTCAGCTCGTAAAGCTCTTGTTTTCCTGTTTTGCTATCATACATCAACTTGTATCGTTTATCTTCTTTAGAATGTATGATTGCAAATTTTTCGCTCTGCTGCTGGTGGTAGGTCAACTGCCTGTTGAATTCCTCACTGAAAAGGGAAACGCCTTCCCAGGATTCGGGAACCGGCAGGCCCAAGCGGTCAACAATAGTTGGTGCAATATCTACTAAAGTTGCATAGTCTGTATTCTTGTACTCAACATTTTCGGGATCATAAATCAAGATAGGTGTTAGAATTTGATCGGTGTAAACACCACGACTATGACCAAATTCTCCCCTCTCACCTAAAGCTTCCCCATGATCACCTGTGATAACGACAATACTGTTTTGCAGATACCCTTTTTCAGATAAACTGGTGAAGATCTCTTTTAAAAAATTATCGGCCTGTAATACACCGTTATCATATCTGTTGATATAATTTTCAGCATCAAAAGCGGTTCTGCCGGCCGGCTTATAGACCTTAAATTTATTCAACCGCACTCCCAGGTTGTGAACAGACATTAGGTGAAAATGAAAATAGGAAGGGACCTTGCCAGCATGGGGAATGTTTTGAAGCCCTTCCACTAATATGCGATCATCATTGGGATCTGAATATTTGTTGGTCATGGAGCCATCGAGGTAGTAGTTAAAATCACTATTGTTTCCGTATGAAGTTTTCAACCCTGAAAAATTAGCATGATCACCGGAAACTATAAAATTGAGATCATATCCCTGGTCTTTTAAAAGATGTTGTAAAGAGAAGTTATTATTTCCCAGATGTGCCCAGATCCTGGATCTTAATATTGCGTTGATCCCTTCAAATGACTCTGCGGCAACCGATAACGACAGATCTACCTTCCGAAGATTACCAGACGCATAAAGGCTGTCCAGAAAAGGAGACGTCTCCCTCTCATACCCAAAAAGCCCCAAATGATCTGAACGCAAGGCATCTACAACGATCATGATGACATTTTTTCGCTCAAAATCAATGTCTTTTGGATAGGAATTCCTTACCCCGATCTCTTCATAACTGCTGGCCAGGTTTTTTCCGTCAAAGGGATCATTTTTAAAGAAAACGGTAACAACAGGTTCTTCTATTTTAAACAGATAAAAGGGGATTTCTGAGCGCTTAACCAGTCCTACTCCCGCTATAAATCCAATTAACAGCAAAAATCCAATAATATTAATTTTTATCAGCTTTGGCGGATTATTGAAATGATGCTTTTGAATGAAATTTTTAAGGTTTAGAATTCCATGATGAATAGAATTGGTCAGCAATAAAATTCCGGAAAAAATGATAACTGGTATAATAAATAACACAGCATAAACCAAAATGGGACTTAACGATAAGTTCGTTATAAATCCATCGAGATATTTAAGATAACCAAGCACAATTTGTAGTGTGAATATCTTAGAATTAAAATGTTCCCCTAAAAAGGCGAAAAGATACGTGTAGTACAACAGAACATTTAATAGCCCGAATAAACCTGCAAGAAAGTATTTTGTGAGTCTTTGATAATTATTTAGTTTCCTTGAGAATAATAAAAGACCGAGGCCGGCAATCAATAAGTTAAGGCAAAAAATCACCAATAGATGACCGATGATAACCTCCGGCCTTAACAGGAAAGTCTGTTGAAAGATGATAATGACAACTCCAGGAAGAATTGCCTGAATGAAAATAAATAGTGAAAAGGTGATGAGTCTCTTTTTACCCTCCATTTTTAAATTGCATTTAATTTGATCTCTTTTCCAACTTCAATAACCAGATTCTAGTCAAGGCTGTCTAATAAGTAAAAAATGTCATCCTGAATTTATTTCAGGAACTCACCTTAATGAAAATCAATATCAGCCAGAAGCGGGAACTCCCGAAGCTTCGGGACGTCCTTACGAAATACAGACTTTTAAGCCTGCCTCTTTAATTTTTTTGACAATGGTAAATGTATTCCGTTGGAATTCCATAGAACCTCTTTAGTTCACAATCGTCAAATATCATTTGAAACTTCTTGAAATTGTACTTTGTATACAGAACCTGACTGTAAAACGCCTCATTTGACATGGAATCATAGGCATTCTGGATAATGCTCATCCCCTTCTCTTTCGAAAAAAATGAAAAAGGAATTGAAGAAATAACATTATCAATTTTTTCGTTGACATGATTCCTCATGTTTTCAGCCCCGTCATTTATTATTTTGAGCCTGTCATCCTGAATTGATCTTCCCACGTGTTCACAAAATTCTTCATTAACTTCAAAAGCATACAATTTAGAATTAGGGGATATTTTATTAAGTATTGCTTTCGTTATATTACCATGTCCCATTCCAAATTCTACGATCACCACATCCCTGTCTAGGGGAATATGTTTACAGATCTCAACCTCAACTTTTCGACTTGTTTCAGTGATAGCTCCGGTTACGAACAGGTTCCTGGAAAACTCTATTGAAGTTTTTATTTTTTGCTTGAAACTCTTGTTTTTGCTCATTTAAGAAATATAATCTTTGTGGATATCTTTTTTCAGGAAATCTCTAAAATCGTTAAATTTTCTTTATTAAGATAAGGTTTAATAAAGATTTTGGAAAAAATAACCGAGCGATCGCCGGGGTATTTCCTAAACGGCATCGAATTTCCAAAACGGTTATTGATCAACCGCTAAAAAAGCTGGCTGAAAAAAACCGGGCAATAGAGCCCCCGAAAACTATTTTGAGCCTCTT
>CAZNFK010000183.1:0-2958 GCA_964572365.1 uncultured Flavobacteriaceae bacterium
CCGACCAACGCTTCATTTTACGCGCTTTTCTGAATTCAAATGCTCTTCCCATTCGCTTAATTTAATTGTAGCGTAAAAATAGAAAAAACATCCATTTTCAAAAGCAGTAAAAACAGATTATTCTTCGTTTCCCACGATCTTTTCGATGCTGTGGGCCAGCTTAAAATCTTTTTCGGTCACCCCTTCTGCATCATGCGTGGACAAAGAGATCTGTAACCGGTTATAGACATTGAACCATTCCGGGTGGTGTTGCTGGTCTTCTGCTTCAAAAGCTATCCGTACCATTACGGCAAATGCTTCCTTAAAATTCTCAAATTCAAATGTGGTGTGGATCGCGCCGTCTTTATATTCCCAGTCCTGAAGATCTTCAAGCTTTTTGTAGATCTCATCTTCGGTTAGTTTTGCCATTTTTAAAATTTTATCCTTAAAGTTAAGAAAGCAGGAGAAGAGAACTTTTCTGAATGTTATTTTTAGTAGAAGATTAACATCAGGTAACCAGGCTACTGGTAACCACGTCGTGCAATGAGATCTGCAGGTTTTTGGGCAACAGGTTGTCTTTGGGTAGTACTGCCAGGAACCGGTCAAAGTTGGAGTCGAAAACATTCTTTAATAATGGCTTTTTCTCCCCCAGGGTTTCACAGATCTCGGTGACCAGGTCGTTGTGATGTATCAGATCATTACTGCCAAGGTGGAACACTCCCTGTTTCTGCCGATTGATGATATAATGGATCTGCTGAGTCAACTTGGTATCAGTAGTCGCATTCACCACGACATTGGAAAAAACTTCTATTGCCTCTTTTTCGTGAAGCTGTTTTTTGATCTCCAGAACACGAGGGGAATTTGCGCCAAATACCATCGGCATCCTGGCGATCACGTATTTGGAATTTGGCAGCCTTAAAAGGGCATTTTCGATCTTAATTTTAAACCTTCCGTAGACGCTTTGTGAAAGGGTCTTATCATATTCGTAGGAAGGGTAATTGGTAAAGGCGTCAAAAACGTTTGCCGAAGAAAGAAAGATCAGTTTTGTATTCCTGTTTTGAAGCAGGTAATTGATGATCTCAAAATGCGCGGCAACCTGAGCATCAAAATTTCCGCGCAAGGCAGAAATTATGATGTTCGGGCGCAGGTTTTCCAACAGAATGCTGATACTTTCCCGCTCCACATCGTAGTGATGGAATTTCTGATTCTTCTGGTAGAAAGTATTCTCTGTGAAATAGGTGCCGTGCGTGTTAAAATAAGGGTGCAGTTCTTTATACAAGGCATTGCCGATAAAGCCGCTTGCTCCTAAAATCAATATTTTTTTCAAAAAACTATCCTTTATAAAATGGTAATTTTACCACCGTCGCAGGAAGAGCTTTTTTACGTACCTGAATATTTATTTTGCTTCCCGGGGCGGCAACTTCTGTAGGAACATAACCCATCCCGATCCCTTTTTCAAGAGATGGAGACATAGTTCCCGAAGTTACCACGCCAATAACCTTGCCATTGTCATCGACAATGTCATAACCCTGGCGGGGAATTCCGCGTTCATCTAACTCAAAACCAACCAGTTTCCTTTCAGGTCCTTTTTCTTTCTGCTCTTTGAGAGCTTCAGAGTTAACGAAATCTTTGGTGAATTTGGTGATCCAGCCAAGACCTGCTTCAATGGGAGATGTGGTATCATCTATATCATTTCCGTAGAGACAAAAGCCCATTTCAAGTCT
Source organism: uncultured Flavobacteriaceae bacterium (assembly GCA_964572365.1). GTDB lineage: Bacteria > Bacteroidota > Bacteroidia > Flavobacteriales > Flavobacteriaceae > Salinimicrobium. Next base: position 1,704 of record CAZNFK010000183.1, read on the forward strand.
AAGCGTATCGCGTGCCGCAAGACCTATAGGTTTGATCCCGTAATCTGCCCCGGCTTCAAATACGCGGTCCCAGATCTTTTGCGCGTCTTCATTCTTGCAGTAGATCTCAAAACCGCCGCTTCCGGTATAACCGGTTGCCGAAATAATGACATTTTCAACACCGGCAAATGGAGCTACTTCAAAAGTGTAGAATTTTATGGCTGAAAGATCCACCTCTGTAAGCGATTGCATGGCTTCTGCGGCCTTAGGACCCTGAATGGCCAACAGCGAATATTCATCTGAAAGATCGCGCATGGTAGCGTTCATCGTGTTGTGCTGGGAGATCCAGTTCCAGTCTTTCTCAATATTGGAAGCATTAACGACCAATAAATATTTCTCTTCATTGAACCTGTAAATGATGAGGTCATCCACGATTCCGCCGGTATTGTTCGGCATACAGCTGTACTGGGCTTTCCCGTCAACCAGTTTAGAGGCATCGTTTGAGCTTATCTTTTGAATAAGTTCCAGAGCGTGTTCTCCTGTTATAAGAAATTCTCCCATGTGGGAAACATCAAAAACTCCCACACTCTTTCGTACCGTTTCATGCTCGGCATTTACACCTTCGTAAGAAACAGGCATGTTGTAACCTGCAAAAGGAACCATCTTGGCATTCAGTGCGATATGGGTAGAAGTAAGGGCTGTATTTTTCATATTATGAATTAATTTGAGCAAATTTATTAAATTCAGCAAGGATAATGCCTTTTGCGAAGAAATTTTCAAGAGAATTTCCTCAACCTGAAGCAGGGCAGGAAGGAAATTCTATATTTGTAAAACATTTAAAAGGCTACCCAAAGTATGAAGATCTTTTCGGCCAAACAACTTAAGGAGGCAGACCAGCTCACCATTGAGAAGCAACAAATTTCTTCCAATGATCTAATGGAGCGGGCGGCGACCCTGGTTTACGAGGAGATCCACAAACGCCTGGAAGGAGCCGATATTCCCGTAAAGATCTTCTGCGGAATAGGGAACAATGGAGGTGACGGCCTGGTGATAGGAAGATTGCTGCTGGAGCAGGGGTATAATGTGACGATTTATGTGGTCAACTACAGCGACCAGCGGTCAAAAGATTTCCTTATTAATTATGACCGCGTTAAGAACCTGAGCCGTAACTGGCCTGTTCTACTGAAATCTGAAGAGGATTTTCCTGAAATTAAGGTCGGGGATTTTGTTCTGGATGCCATTTTTGGAGTGGGGCTCAACCGGCCGCTTATTCCGT
>CAZNFK010000184.1:0-1659 GCA_964572365.1 uncultured Flavobacteriaceae bacterium
CCCGCTGCTGGATCATTAACTCATTCTTATCATTAAAGACAAAAACCGAGAAGGCCCTGTGTAGCAAAGCTTTTTCATGAGCTTCCATCTTGGGCATCAGTCCGATCTGCTCATCTTTTTCGTTTACGAGGATTACTTGTTCTTCTTTCATTTCAAATTTTGAACTCCAAATGTACGAAATCGGTATAGAAAATAAAGCCGGAATGGCTTTTTGCAAACCACAAAGGCTTCCTGAATAGAGGAACGAATTTCACGTTCAAATAATTATCTTTGCAGCCTTAAATATTTGTATGAAATTTTCAGAAGAGATCAGGAGACGAAGAACGTTCGGGATCATTTCCCACCCCGATGCGGGTAAAACCACCCTTACCGAGAAGCTACTGCTTTTTGGAGGGGCCATCCAGGAAGCCGGTGCGGTGAAATCAAACAAGATCAAAAAAGGCGCGACCAGTGACTTTATGGAGATCGAACGGCAAAGGGGGATTTCGGTCGCGACTTCGGTTCTTGGTTTTGAATATAAAGACATCAAGATCAACATCCTCGATACTCCAGGGCACAAGGATTTCGCCGAAGATACATTTAGAACGCTTACCGCTGTTGATTCTGTAATCGTGGTAATAGATGTGGCAAAAGGGGTTGAGGAACAAACCGAAAAACTGGTCGAAGTTTGCCGCATGCGTAATATCCCAATGATTGTCTTCATCAATAAACTTGACCGTGAGGGAAAAGACGCTTTTGAACTTCTGGACGAGATCGAGCAAAAACTGAATCTCACAGTGACTCCTCTGAGTTTCCCTATTGGAATGGGATATGATTTCAAAGGGATCTATAACATATGGGAACAGAACGTGAACCTGTTCACGGGAGATCCAAGGAAAGACATTGAGGAGACCGTGGAGATCTCCGATCTTTCTTCCTCTGAACTGGATGACCTTATAGGCGAAAAAGCAGCCGGAAACCTAAGGGATGAGCTAGAGCTTGCTCAGGGAGTTTATCCTGAATTCAATAAACAGGATTACCTGGACGGAAATCTGCAACCTGTCTTCTTCGGATCGGCTCTGAACAACTTTGGAGTAAGAGAGTTGCTGGACTGCTTTATCAGCATCGCCCCCACTCCCCGTCCTAAAGACAGCGACACCCGAAAAGTGGAACCTGACGAAAAAGATTTCACCGGCTTCGTTTTTAAGATACACGCGAACATGGACCCAAAACACCGGGACCGCCTGGCTTTCGTAAAGATCGTATCCGGAAAATTTGAGCGTAATAAGCCTTACTTACACGTAAGACATGGCAAGAATCTAAAGTTTTCGAGCCCCAATGCCTTTTTTGCTGAAAAGAAAGAGATCGTAGACGTTTCCTATCCGGGAGATATTGTGGGCCTTCACGACACCGGGAACTTCAAGATCGGGGATACACTTACCGAAGGAGAAACTTTACAGTACAAGGGAATCCCGAGTTTCTCCCCCGAGCATTTCCGTTATATCAACAACGCCGACCCAATGAAATCCAAGCAGTTGGAAAAAGGGATCGACCAGCTGATGGATGAAGGGGTAGCCCAGTTGTTCATCCTGGAAATGAACGGGAGAAAAGTGATCGGAACCGTGGGAGCTCTGCAGTTTGAAGTGATCCAGTACCGACTGGAACACGAATACGGCGCGA
>CAZNFK010000184.1:1759-2911 GCA_964572365.1 uncultured Flavobacteriaceae bacterium
GGAGCTCTGCAGTTTGAAGTGATCCAGTACCGACTGGAACACGAATACGGCGCGAAGTGTACCTACGAAAACCTTAACGTGCACAAAGCCTGCTGGGTAGAACCTGAAGATCCAAAAAGTGAAGAGTTCAAAGATTTTAAAAGGGTGAAATCAAAGTACCTCGCCAAAGACAAACGCGGACAGCTGGTGTTCTTAGCTGACTCGGCTTTTTCTTTACAGATGGCACAGCAGAAATATCCTTCGATAAAATTCCATTTTACTTCGGAATTCTAAAAAAGAAAGGCTTCAAAAAAGACATTTTTGAAGCCTTTCTTTTTTAATCACATAATTTTCAAATTACAAGCACCAGATTCCAAGGCCTACACAATAACCCTTTCAGGGTTTGAAACCCTGAAAGGGTTGTGTGTTTTTGGCATCTTTACATTCGCTCCTTCACAAATAAAATAGCTTTTATCTGGTAAAATTCTAAAAGATCGAGACGTCTTTCCTCAGGTAAAAGCGAGTTGAATTCTTCATCTTCTGTGCAGTAGTAAACAAAATCTCTTAAGCGATCTTCAGGAATACCCAGGTCGGTGAAAAAAGAAACAGGCAGGGCGGCTATTCCGGCATCTACAGCCTGGGAAAGATCTTCATTGGCCGCGGCTTTCTCCAGCATCTCGGTTTTACCATTAATCCTGTTAATAATTCCGTCTAAACTCACATTCACCATTCCCGGAGGATTGTATTTAGAAGATGTACTTACATTCGATGCTGTTTTTAGCTTTCGCTCAATGGAAGTAGGCTTAGGTCTATCGGACATGGGAAATCCAAGATCGGCTTGGGTGAGGGTGGGGATAAACTCCAGGTCTTTGCCAAGGTTTCCGCTAAGACTAATGTCACTGATGCTTACCTCCTTCAGCTCATCTATTTTTTCAACAAGAAGCACGGTCAAAAATGCTTTTTTCAACACCTCTTCTGTGATGATTATTTCCAGGGGTTCATACTGAATTGAAGAGAACAGCAGGGTGTCCTGCTTTGCCACCTGAATTTCAAATTCCCCTTCACTGTTATTTGTAGTTCCTGTTCTGCTACTCAAGTTGATAATATTAATAAAGGAAATTTCCCCGTCCTCAGCAATTAATTTACCTGGCAATAGCTCTCTTTCCTGACCGG
>CAZNFK010000185.1:0-2892 GCA_964572365.1 uncultured Flavobacteriaceae bacterium
TACTCTTTAAACCCATTCTAAATAACGGTCAAATAAAGTATTAATCTTTGGTAATGACTGGAAAGGGCGTATTTTTGTGTTAAATCTTCATTAAAAATATTCTTATCAATGAGTGGAATCCTCAAATCATCCATAGCAAGAAAAGTTGTTATGGCATTGTCAGGGCTCTTTTTAGTCCTTTTCTTACTCCAGCATTTCCTAATTAACTTCACTTCTGTTTTCAGCGCTGAGACGTTCAATGAAGTGTCCCATTTCATGGGAACCAATTTCTTTGTGCAGTTTTTATTACAGCCGGTCCTTATCCTGGGGGTGATCTTACATTTTGTGCTCGGTTTTGTTCTGGAATACAATAACAGAAAAGCCAGGGTGAAAAAATATGTTCGTTTCAACGGTAGTGCAAACTCTACCTGGATGTCCAGGAACATGATCTGGACCGGACTTGTGGTTCTGGCTTTTTTAGGTCTGCATTTTTATGATTTCTGGTTTCCGGAGATCGCCCACAAGTACATCCAGGTGCATCCTGAAGATCCAACCAGGTATTATGGGGAAACGGTATCGAAATTCAATGATCCCGTGAGAACAGGGTTATATGTCATTTCCTTCATTTTCTTAAGTCTTCACTTGCTACACGGATTTTCATCATCTTTCCAGACAGTGGGATGGCACCAGAAGTTCTACAAGGGATTGAGAGGAGCGACCGTAGCCTTTTCAATATTAATCCCGTTAGGGTTTATTTTTATTGCCGTTTATCATTACATTAATCAAGTTTAAAAGGGAAGGTTTATGTCAGTTTTAGATTCAAAAATACCACAGGGGCCGCTTGAAGATAAGTGGGTCAATTATAAAAACAGTATTAACCTTGTTAACCCTGCCAACAAACGTAATATAGATATTATCCTGGTGGGTACAGGTTTGGCCGGCGGTAGTGCCGCAGCCACTCTTGCCGAACTTGGTTATAATGTAAAGACTTTTTGTTACCAGGATTCTCCGCGTCGTGCCCACTCGATCGCCGCGCAGGGAGGGATCAACGCTTCCAAGAATTACCAGGGAGACGGAGATTCAGATTACCGTCTTTTCTATGATACCGTAAAAGGAGGTGACTACCGTGCCCGTGAAGCAAACGTTTATCGTTTGGCCGAAGTGTCTGGGAATATCATTGACCAGTGTGTGGCGCAGGGAGTTCCTTTCGCTCGTGAATATGGCGGGCAGCTCGATAACCGCTCTTTTGGAGGGGTATTGGTTTCCCGTACTTTCTATGCTAAAGGACAAACAGGTCAGCAGTTGCTTTTAGGAGCTTATTCTGCGATGAACAGGCAGATCAACCGCGGAAAGATCCAGTCTTATACCCGTCATGAGATGCTTGATGTGGTGATCGTAGGCGGAAAAGCCCGTGGAATCATAGCAAGAAATCTTGTGACCGGAGAAATTGAAAGACACAGTGCTCATGCTGTGGTGATCGCCTCAGGAGGATACGGAAACGTATTCTATCTTTCTACCAACGCCATGGGAAGTAACGCTACCGCGGCCTGGAAAGTGCATAAAAAAGGAGCATTTTTCGCAAATCCTTGTTTTACGCAAATTCACCCAACCTGTATCCCGGTTTCAGGAGAACACCAGTCTAAACTAACCCTAATGTCTGAATCTCTTCGGAATGACGGTCGTATCTGGGTTCCAAAGAAGCTGGAAGATGCCAAGGCCATTCGTGAAGGAAGGCTTAAGCCTACAGAACTGGCCGAAGAAGACAGGGATTATTACCTTGAAAGGAGATATCCTGCATTTGGTAACCTCGTACCTCGTGATGTGGCTTCGAGAGCTGCAAAAGAGCGTTGCGATGCCGGATTTGGAGTAAACAAAACAGGGGAAGCTGTTTACCTTGACTTCGGAAGTGCTTTTATGCGCTACGGAAAAGAAGCAGTTGCCACTCAAAAAATAGAAAACGCGACCGAAGCTCAGATCAAAGAGCTGGGTCAAAAAGTTGTTGAAGCCAAATACGGAAACCTTTTCCAGATGTATGAAAAGATCGTGGATGAGAACCCGTACGAGACTCCAATGAAAATATATCCTGCAGTTCACTATACCATGGGTGGGCTTTGGGTTGATTACAACCTGCAAACTACCATCCCCGGATTGTATGCTGCGGGAGAAGCTAACTTCTCAGATCACGGTGCCAACCGTCTGGGAGCTTCTGCTCTAATGCAGGGTCTTGCCGATGGTTACTTCGTATTACCCTATACCATGGGAGATTATCTTGCTGCCGATATTCGAACAGGAGCAATTCCAACAGATAGTGCTGAGTTTGAGGAAGCCGAGCAGAAAGTTCGTGAACAGCTTGAAAGGCTCATGAATACAAAAGGAACAAAGTCTGTTGACCACTTCCACAAACGCTTAGGTAAGATCATGTGGAACAAGGTGGGGATGTCCAGAAATGCTACTCATTTGAAGGAGGCGATCGCCGAGATCAAGGAATTGAGAGAGGAATTCTGGAAAGATGTTCGTGTTCCGGGAGAGTTGAACGCTATGAATACCGAGCTTGAAAAAGCGGGTAGGGTGGCCGATTTCCTTGAACTTGGAGAATTGTTCGCTAAAGATGCGCTTCACAGGGAAGAATCCTGTGGAGGTCACTTTAGAGAGGAATATCAAACCGAAGAAGGGGAAGCCCTTAGGGATGATGAGAACTTTATGTATGTAGCCGCATGGGAATTCACAGGAGAACCCGGCGATGCGATCCTGCATAAGGAAGATCTCAAATACGAGAACATCGAAGTAAAAACAAGAAGTTATAAATAGAATTGAGAAGTTAGTATTGAGAAGTGAGAATTTCACCCCCTCAATACTCCATACTCAATACTCAATACTATAAAAAATGAATCTTACACTTAAAATATGGCGTCA
>CAZNFK010000186.1:0-2846 GCA_964572365.1 uncultured Flavobacteriaceae bacterium
AACATAGGTGATATCAAGAATTTGGAACCTGGAATTTGAAAAATTGGAATTTTCCGCAAGGATTACCTGTGGTTTCCTCAATGCGTCCCCGCCTGAAAATAGCAACTCCCAGACCTCCTTCGACTACGTGTGCTTTTATTTCTTCCAAAGCTTCGAGCCAACTCAGCTTCTCCAGAAACTAAAAAAGTCCGCAGCTTTCGCTGCGGACTTTCTGCTTTAAGTGACCGCGGGAGGATTCGAACCCCCAACCCTCAGAGCCGAAATCTGATATTCTATCCAGTTGAACTACGCGGCCTAAAAATTCAGCTGCAAATCTACACAAAAAGTTTTTTCAAACCCAAGTAAAAATGCACCTATACGACTACTATGCCAGTTTCTTCTTAACGATCATGGAAATGGTCTTCCCGTCGGCCTTTCCTGCCAGCTCCTTTGAAGCCATACCCATTACTTTCCCCATGTCCTGCATCCCGCTGGCACCGGTTTTGGCAATAATAGCATCAACTTCTCTTTCGATCTCTTCTTCGCTCATTTGTTCAGGAAGAAAACCTTCAATGACTGCTGCCTGGTCCAACTCGGGCTGGGCAAGATCTTCCCTCCCCTGCTCTTTATAGATCGCCGCGCTTTCCTTGCGCTGCTTCACCAGTTTTTGCAAAAGCTTCAGCTCCTCATCTTCAGTCAGGCCATCTTTTCCTGCAGCATCTGTATTCGCAAGAAGAATTGCACTCTTTACGGCTCTTAACGCCTCCAGTTTATTGCTGTCTTTGGCACGCATGGCGGCCTTCATCTCGGTCATTACTTTTTCCTGTAAACTCATTTTTTCCGAATAATTTAATAAGTGCGAAGATAAAAATAAAACCCGAATCCCTGGGGATGGATTCGGGTTTAAGGGGGACTAATGTGGTTAGATTAGTCTACGTTGTCGTGTAAAAAAGAATTGTTGGTCCTGAACCTGATCTCGTCATCATCTCCCGTGTTCAAACTGGTCCTGGAAATTCTTTCTTCTCCCGGTTTGTTTGTGTCAAGATCGATGCCGCGGCGCTTGTAAGCGGGCTGCTTTTCGATCTCATCTAATTAAGAGAGATTGTTCCTGAACTTATAATTGAACTCCTTCATTTTAGCCCTTCTTTCGGCTGCCCTTTTTACAAGGCTTTCGTTGATAGGACTGTTGAAAGGGTCAATATCATCCTCAGGAGTGTCTGCAGCCTTTTCAGGTTTTGGAGCGGCTTTTGCCGGCTCAGGCTCAGCAGGTGCAGTTCTTTTCATCTCCGGCTCCACTTCCTGCTGCGGCTTTTCTGAAGGATTTGAATTCTTCAGCATTTGCTCCACTTCCATATAATCGCTAAGCGAATACCGGGTGACCCCCTCTTTATTTTGCCTGGCAATCGGTGCATTTTCATTCTTCTTTCTGCTCTCTCTTTCTTCGAGATCATCTTCAGAAAGCCTGTGAACCACTTTTTTCGGCTCCGGTTGTTGTACGGGCTCTTCATTTCTCTTCTGCTTAGAAGTGGCTTGAGTTTCCTCCTCAGGATTCTTCGGAAAATCAAAGGTAAACATGAATTGTTCCTGATTGTCGGGCTCTATCATTTCAGGATCGGTAACCTCGATATCATTCACGGCATCTGTGATGATGAACTCATCTTCTGATGGTTCTACCTCTTCGTAATCTACATACATATTCCTTACATCTTCAGAAGCGAAGTTACTCTCCGGCTCCTCATCGATCTCATCTTCTTCCTCTTCCAGGGACAGGGTATGCACTATTTTCTTCTCTTCTTTTTTAGGAGCAGGCTCATAGGAAGAGGACGTCTTTTTTGGCGAAAGTTCGTGTTCGGCCCTTTGTTCATCCTCCAGCGTATGGATGATCTTCTTGGCTTCGGTATTCACGATCTCATTTTGTTGCTCTACATCGAATCCGGTAGCGATGATCGTTACCGAAATGGACTCATCAAGGCTTTCATCCTCACCTACACCCATGATGATATTGGCACTGTGACCGGCTTCTGCCTGGATGTGATCACTTATCTCCCCAATTTCATCAATAGTGATCTCTTCGGAACCAGAAATAATAAGCAGCAATACATTTTTGGCACCGGTAATTTTATTGTCATTAAGAAGTGGTGAATCCAGGGCTTTGCTAATGGCATCGGTAGCGCGGTTGGCTCCCGAAGCCTGGGCAGAACCCATAATGGCCGTTCCACTATTGCTCAAAACGGTCTTGGCATCGCGCAAGTCAATGTTCTGCGTGTAGTGATGGGTAATAACTTCTGCGATTCCTCGCGAAGCAGTAGCCAGCACTTCATCGGCTTTAGAGAACCCGGCTTTGAATCCAAGATTTCCGTAGACCTCACGCAGCTTATTATTATTGATCACTATTAAGGAATCACAATGACGTCTAAGGTTCTCAACCCCCACCTGCGCCTGTTCATTTCGAGTTCTCCCTTCAAATTGGAAAGGAATAGTAACAATCCCAACAGTAAGGATTCCCATATCCTTAGCCTGTTTGGCGATGATTGGAGCTGCACCGGTACCGGTACCACCTCCCATTCCTGCAGTCACAAAAACCATCTTGGTATTGGAATTGAGCATTCCCTTGATATCATCAAAGCTCTCAACGGCAGCTTTTTCCCCTACCTGTGGGTCGGCTCCCGCCCCAAGACCTTCGGTAGTGCTCACCCCTAATTGTATCTTGTTTGGCACCGGACTATTTTCCAGCGCCTGCGCGTCAGTGTTACAAATAACGAAATCAACCCCTTTTATTCCCTGCTGGAACATGTGATTGATCGCGTTGCTACCTCCTCCACCAACACCAATAACTTTAATTACGTTCGATTGATTCTTTGGGAGAT
>CAZNFK010000187.1:0-2835 GCA_964572365.1 uncultured Flavobacteriaceae bacterium
CAGATACATTAATGTTTCCGGTTGCCATATAATTTGATGTTTAAATACTATTAAAGTTGTTTAGCCTCCAAAAGGCAAAAAAAGTACCAAGGAATTTTCGCTGACAAACTGACAGCGCATGTAATGTGGAAGGACTTTTTCCGTCTAAAGAAAAGTATACAGCTGAACAGGAGACATTTGCACCATTTTTGAATGTATGTAGCTGAATCAACACCAATTAAAATTATGGCTGCCACAAAAAAGACTACGAAAAAAGAGGACAAAATTACCAAAGAAAGGTTAGTTGCTCTATATATGGATCACGTCCTGGAAAATGGTAAGACTCCAAATACCATTTATAAATTCGCAAAGGATAATGGCTTCAGGGAAGAAGAATTCTACAGTATCTTCGGAAGCTTTGAAGCCCTTCAAAAAGGAATCTGGGAACGCTTTTTTGAGCACACGCTAGAGGTGATGCAAAAAAGCAGTGAATACACCGGATTTTCAGCGAGGGAGAAACTACTGACATTCTATTATACCTTTTTTGAAATATTGTCGGCTAATAGGAGTTATATCCTGTACAGCCTGAAACAGGAGAAAAGTCCGTTGAAGAAACTGGAGCAGTTAAGCACGCTTCGGAAAAAGGTAAAAGGTTTTGGCCGGGATATTAACAGGGAAGCAAGGCTTGAAGAAGAAGGGAGGACGATCAAAACCCCAGGCTCTGCCTTTGCCGAAGGCACCTGGCTGCAACTACTGTTTCTCCTGAAGTTTTGGATGGACGATAATTCCCCGCAATTCGAGAAGACCGATATGGCAATTGAAAAAGCTGTGAATACCTCTTTTGAGCTTTTTGATACTAAAACTCTAGAACGGGTGCTGGACTTTGGCAAGTTTATCTGGAAAGAAAAAATGGCCTGATCCTTCCCGTTACTTGCCCGCAGTTAGAATACCCCTACTGTTCTTCTGCGGGTTTTTTTTGAAACTACTCTATGAAAACAATTGATAAGATCCCTACCGGAAAGCTTGGTCGCACCGGCAAAATGCTACAGACCGGTTTCAAGGTGGGCGGTAATTACCTGAAGTATTACTCCAAAAAAGCCGTAAACTCTGAACTTTCCAGTGAAGAGCTTCACCAAAGCAATGCCGAAGATATCTATAACGGGCTCAAAAGCCTGAAGGGAAGTGCCCTGAAGGTCGCGCAGATGCTATCGATGGAGAAAAATCTGCTGCCCGGGGCTTACGTGGAAAAATTCAGCCTGGCACAGTTCAGTGTGCCGCCACTTTCTGCACCACTGGTGCGAAAGACCTTTAAAAAATACCACGGAGTATATCCGGAAGACCTGTTTGATACGTTCTCTAAAGAATCGGTCAATGCCGCGAGCATTGGGCAGGTTCATAAAGCAACTAAAAACGGGAAAGAGTTGGCCGTGAAGATCCAATATCCTGGAGTGGCCGAAAGTATAAGTTCAGACCTGGCCATGGTGAAACCTATCGCTCTAAAGATGTTCAACCTCAAAGCGAAAGATTCTGAAAAGTTCTTCAAAGAAGTGGAAGGCAAGCTGCTGGAAGAGACAGATTATGAACTGGAGGTAAGGCAAAGCAAAGAGATATCTGTAGCCTGTAAAGATATTCCCAATTTGCACTTTCCCAAGTATTATGAGGAGCTTTCCAGCGAGAAGATCATTACCATGGACTGGATGCAAGGACAGCACCTGAGTGATTTTGCAAAAACGAATAAGGATAAAAAGGCTGCCGATAAGATAGGGCAGACCCTCTGGAATTTTTATATGTTCCAGGTACACGGCCTTAAAGCAGTACATGCAGATCCGCATCCGGGGAATTTTCTCATAGATAAGAACAAGGATCTTATCGCTATAGATTTTGGTTGTGTAAAAAGATTACCCGAAGAGTTCTACCTGCCTTATTTCGAGCTGACCAAAAAAGAGAATTTTGAGAATACTGAAGTGTTAAGGGCAAGGCTTTATGATCTGGAAATATTGAAGAAAGGTGATTCCCCTAAGGAGGAGGAATATTTCACCCGGCTGTATTATCAAATGCTTAGTCTATTTTCCCGCCCTTTGAATTCTGAAAAATTCGATTTTTCTGGTGATAAATTTTTGATGGAGATTTCCGCACTCAGTGAAAAATACTCAAAAGATCCTGCCTTGAGAAAGATGGATACCAACAGGGGCAGCGAACATTTTATTTACATAAGCCGAACTTTTATGGGGCTGTATTCCCTGCTGCATGAATTGGGGTCGACTGTAGATACTCAGGAATTTAGAAGGTATATAATTTAATATTTTTTGATTTATAAAATTTCATTTAGATAAGAAGCTTCCAAATTTCCATTCTTCAAAGTGTTCGGGAGAGAAAGAGTAAATGATAAAAAGTTAATCTTTCTTATATTGCGCAGGCAATTTTTATTAATTGCTTAAATTAAGAGAAATATTTTATAAGATCCTAAATATTAAAGAATGTATCAGTCAAAAATAGCTGGCCTCGGTAGTTATGTTCCCGAAAACGTTGTAACTAATGATGACCTGGCCAAATTAATGGACACCAATGATGAGTGGATCCAGGAAAGAACCGGAATAAAAGAACGCAGGCATATAAAAAAGGGCGATGGTAACACCACTGCTACGATGGGAGTAAAAGCGGCCAAAATTGCACTTGAACGTGCCAACATATCTAAAGATGACATTGATCTTATTGTCTTCGCTACTTTGAGCCCCGATTATTACTTCCCGGGAGGTGGGGTGCAGGTGCAGGATATGCTTGACATCAATACCTGTCCTGCGCTGGATGTAAGGAACCAGTGCAGCGGATTCATCTACGCTTTATCCGTCGCCGATC
>CAZNFK010000188.1:0-2787 GCA_964572365.1 uncultured Flavobacteriaceae bacterium
CCGGTTGCTTAATGGCGTAGCCGTCAAGTTTCGTGCTGTATTCAAAATCGGTCACCTTGTTTTTGCCCAACATCACTTTGGTTGCATAATTCACATATGGCTGCCCGTAAGCTTTTGCAATGAAAGGTACCGTTCTTGATGCTCGAGGGTTCGCCTCGATAATGTAGACCTTGTCATCTTTGATAGCGAACTGAATATTGATCAATCCAACGGTATTCAGTGCCAAAGCGATCTTCTTGGTGTGATCTTTTATTTGTTGCATTACCAGATCACCCAGGTTGAAAGGCGGAAGCAGGGCATTTGAATCTCCGGAATGGATTCCGCAAGGCTCAATATGTTCCATGATCCCAATGATCTGCACCGTTTCACCGTCACAAATGGCGTCGGCTTCTGCTTCAATGGCACCATCGAGGTAGTGGTCTAACAAAAGTTTATTGTTCGGTATCTTCCGAAGAAGATCAACTACCGTATCTTCCAGATCTTTTTTGTTGATCACGATCTTCATTCCCTGTCCTCCTAATACATAAGAAGGCCTTACCAGGATCGGGAAATCTAGCTGATCGGCCAGTGCAAGAGCTTCATCTGCAGTCTCGGCCACCCCAAACTCGGGATAAGGAATATCATTTTTCTGAAGTAATTCTGAAAATGAGCCACGATCTTCGGCAAGATCCAGAGACTGATAACTGGTACCCATGATCTTTACTCCGTAGCGATCTAATTTCTCCGCAAGTTTAAGAGCCGTTTGACCTCCAAGCTGCACGATCACCCCTTCAGGTTTTTCATGACGAATGATATCGTAAATGTGCTCCCAGAATACGGGTTCAAAATAGAGTTTATCGGCTACATCAAAGTCAGTGGAAACAGTTTCGGGGTTACAGTTGATCATGATGGTCTCATAACCACATTCTGAAGCAGCCAAAACACCATGCACACAACAATAATCGAATTCTATTCCCTGCCCAATCCTGTTGGGTCCGGAACCAAGTACCACGATCTTTTTCTTTTCAGAAACGGCGCTGTCATTCTCCACATATTTCTTACCGTCTTTGGTCTCGATCTCGGCCTCAAAAGTGGAATAATAATAAGGGGTTTCGGCTTTAAATTCGGCCGCACAGGTATCCACCAGTTTATAAACGCGGTTTATCCCCAGCTCTTCCCGTTTATTATACACCTGGCTTTCCAGGCACCCCACCATGTAAGCGATCTGCCTGTCGGCGAAACCTTTTTGCTTGGCTTCAAGCAGCAGGTCTTTTGGCAAAGTGTCAATTTTATATTTGGAGATCTCTACTTCAAGGGCGTATAATTCTTCATATTGCTTAAGGAACCACATGTCGATCTTCGTGATCTCGTGTATCCTGTTGAGCGTGATCCCCATCTGGATCGCATCATAGATCACAAAAACACGGTCCCAGCTCGGATTCTTCAGTTTATCGATGATCTGGTCATAGTTTGTATAACCTTTTCCGTCTGCGCCAAGTCCGTTTCTCTTGATCTCGAGAGATTGAGTGGCTTTGTGAAGAGCTTCCTGAAAAGAACGTCCTATTCCCATCACTTCTCCCACAGACTTCATTTGAAGTCCAAGGGTTCTATCGCTACCTTCGAATTTATCAAAATTCCAGCGTGGAATTTTCACGATAACGTAATCAAGCGTTGGCTCGAACAATGCAGAAGTAGACTGGGTTATCTGGTTGTCGAGTTCATCAAGCGTATAACCAATGGCCAGTTTGGCTGCGATCTTGGCAATAGGATATCCTGTCGCCTTCGATGCCAGGGCCGAAGACCTGGAAACCCGCGGATTGATCTCAACCGCAATGATATCTTCCTTGTCATCTGGGCTTACGGCGAACTGCACGTTACATCCACCTGCAAAGTCCCCGATGCTCCTCATCATTTTGATGGCCAGGTCACGCATTTTCTGGAAGGTCACATCGCTTAAGGTCATTGCCGGAGCCACTGTTATGGAATCCCCGGTGTGGATACCCATCGGATCCATGTTTTCGATGGAACAGATGATCACCACATTATCATTTTTGTCCCTCAATAATTCAAGCTCATACTCTTTCCAGCCTAAAAGGGCTTTATCGATCATGACCTCGTGGATTGGGGATACTTCAAGACCGTAAGTGAGCATTTCATCAAACTGGTCTTCATTATGCACAAAGGAAGCTCCTGATCCTCCAAGAGTAAAGGAAGCCCTGATCACCAGGGGAAAACCGAATTCCTGTGCGATTTCTTTACCTTCAAGATAGGAGGTAGCAGTACTGGCAGGTGCAACCGGCACGCCGATCCTGTTCATAAGTTGTTTGAATTTCTCCCGGTCTTCGGTAATATTGATCGCATCAATATCCACTCCTATGATCTTCACTCCAAAATCTTCCCAGATCCCTTTTTCATCGGCTTCGATACAAAGGTTTAGAGCTGTTTGTCCACCCATGGTAGGCAAGACCGCGTCGATCTGCGGATGCTCTTTCAGGATCTGAATGATAGATTTGGTTGTTAACGGTTTGAGGTACACATGATCGGCCATCGAAGGATCGGTCATGATAGTCGCAGGATTGGAATTGATAAGGATGGTCTCAATACCATCTTCCCTTAAAGATCTAAGAGCCTGTGTTCCCGAGTAATCAAATTCACAAGCCTGCCCTATAACAATAGGACCGGAACCAATAATTAAAATACTTTTAAGTTCTTTATTCTTAGGCATTTAATTTGTTTTGTGGTGTTTGTAAAAGTATGAAGCTAAAGGGTATAAAAAAAGGCGTTACTAAAAAAAGTAACACCTTAATA
>CAZNFK010000189.1:0-2742 GCA_964572365.1 uncultured Flavobacteriaceae bacterium
TAATATAAGATTCTAATTCTAAGTACAAACGTCCTGCAATGCAGGACGTTTTTTTATACTCTTATTTTACCGAATCTTAAACATGGTGAACTTCTTTGATGCCTTCCAGCATTTCTTCGGTCATTTTATCAATATCAAATTCGTGCTGCCACCCCCAGTCTTCACGAGCCCTGGAATCGTCAATGCTTGACGGCCATGAATCGGCTATAGCCTGTCTAAAATCGGGCGCGTAATCAATTTCAAATTCGGGAATATATTTTCTAATAGCCTTTGCCAGGGTATCTGGTGTAAAGTTAAGGGCGGCAAGGTTATAAGAAGACCTGATTTTTACATTTTCGGCAGGAGCTTCCATTAATGAAATTGTGGCCCTGATGGCATCATCCATGAACATCATGGGCAACTCCGTATCCTCCTTCAAAAAGGACGTGTATTTTTTATTTTTCAAGGCCTCGTGATAGATCTCAACCGCATAATCTGTGGTTCCTCCACCGGGAAGGGTCTTGTAGCTTATCAGCCCCGGATACCTGATACTTCTCACATCAACTCCAAATTTGTTGTGGTAATATTCACACCAGCGCTCTCCCGCCTGTTTGCTTATCCCATATACCGTGGTTGGCTCCATCACTGTGGTTTGTGGGGTGTCCTGCTTGGGAGTAGTAGGTCCAAAAACGGCTATACTTGAAGGCCAGAATACTTTGGAAACTTTTTTGTCTTTGGCAAGGTTCAGCACATGAAAAAGGGAATTCATATTCAAGGCCCAGCCTTTCATCGGAAATTTTTCCGCAGTTGCGCTCAGCATGGCAGCCATCAGGTAGACCTCATCGATCTCGTATTGGATTACCAGGTCCTGTATCTGTTCAAAATTGGTCGCATCGGCGATCTCAAAAGGTCCCGAAGCCATTAATTCGGGGCTTCCTTCCCGTATGTCACTGGCGATGACGTTCTGGTTTCCTACTTTTTCCCTCAGCGCCATGGTAAGTTCAGTTCCTATTTGTCCACAAGCACCAATTATCAATATCTTTGAGGCCATAAATTTTTATTTTTGAGTTAAGCAAAGATATCTATTTCGGGAAAGATGGAAAATCCTAAGCCCTTATTTATGATAGCCGAAGCTCAACTCTTTCTGCGGAAAAATTCTGCTAAATTCATACCTTTAGAAAATGAAAAACCTCCTGCTGCTGCTCTCGATATTGCTTCTTGTTTCCTGTAAAGAGGAACCGCCGAAACCAACAGGCACCAATCCTGAAGCAAAGGCCCGTTTTTCTGAAGAACTGCAGGTAACCACTAACCGAAGGGTAAACCTCTTGCCCGAAGCAAGGGAAGAAGTGAGCCAGTGGCTGGCATATGCTACCGCTCAAAATGAGATGGAAAGCCTGCGAAACAGCACCGGCCATGAGATATTAGATTCATCCAACAGCATCATGCAGATCATGGAATCACTGAAATCCTCGATCCCCGATACCCTTCAAACCCCGGCTGTGACATCCCGTACCAATGTCCTGGTGACCAAAGCTAAGATCCTGCATCAGCTATCCAACAAAAAAGAGAAAGACGCGAAAGAGATCTTTGACGTTGCCAATGATCTTATCGTGGAATTTGACAATTTCAAGCTTCAACTCAACGAGCTTTTCCTGAAAACCCCGGTAGATTTTGAAGAGGAGCTGGACGAGGAGTTTGAGAAATCACTTGAACCCGAGAACACCGATACAATTTCACTATTGCGGGAAGAGAAAAGAATTTAGAGATACAGCCTCCGCCCCCTACTAAGAGTCAGCTTTCCCCATAGTATCGCCTATGTCTTCCCTATCTTTCTCTTTAGTAACTGAGCATTTATGGCGACTATAACCGTACTCAGACTCATCAAGACAGCTCCAACGGCAGGGCCTAATACAATACCTGTGGAATATAAAACTCCGGCAGCCAGCGGAATGGCAACGACATTATACCCCGTCGCCCAAACCAGGTTTTGGATCATCTTATCATAAGTAGCTTTTCCAAAGAGGATAAGGTTTGCAATATCCTGCGGATTGCTATTTACCAGGATGATATCGGCAGTTTCTGCTGCCACATCTGTTCCCGAACCAACCGCAATACCTACGTTGGCCTGGGCCAAAGCTGGGGCATCGTTCACCCCGTCGCCTGTCATTGCCACGAACTCGCCTTTGCTTTCCAGTTCCTTGACTATTTCTACTTTTTGATGAGGTAAGACTTCCGCATAATATCCATCCAGCCCGAGTTTATCACTAACTGCTTTAGCGGTTTTTTCATTATCTCCGGTAGCCATGAACACTTTTATGTTGTTCTTTTTAAAAATTTTTATGGCATCTGCCGACTCTGGTCTTATTTCGTCTGCAAGTGCGATATATCCGGCTAACTCCCCGTCGATCAACACAAAAACCACAGTTTCGGCTGCGTCGCTATATGCATCTTCGGGTATGTTGATGTTTTCATCTCTTAAATATCCGGGACTCACTACTTTCACCTGTTTACCTTCTACAGTGGCCTCGACCCCTTTCCCGGTAATGGCATTGAAGTTTTCAGGTTTTGGAATAGTAACCTTATCATCTTTTACTTTTTTGATGATCCCAACAGCAATCGGGTGTTCAGAACTCTGTTCCAATGCGCTAGCAAGACGTAAAACCTCTTCCTTGGAAAATTTATCATTAACCGATTCGATGCGGGTAACCCCGAAGTCTCCTTTGGTAAGGGTTCCGGTCTTATCAAACAATAAAGCGGTTATTT
>CAZNFK010000190.1:0-2704 GCA_964572365.1 uncultured Flavobacteriaceae bacterium
TTTCTGCGAGTCCCCTTACAAATGCCGCCGGATTGAACTGCGCCTGCCCCTCCACTTTAATGGCTGCGCTCACCTTCACCGGAATAGGCAGTTCATGAAGCATATCGGCCTTTATGCCGTATTTTTTTGCAGATTCGATCTCCTTTTCAATGGTCTCATCCTCTTTATTCGTCTCACTAAAAAGGTACCAGGGCACCCTTTTAAAATCACATTTTATATCATGTTCTTTAATGAGACCTTCCACCAGGTCAACCGCGGCTGCGCGGGATTCGGCCACGGCACGTGCCGTTTTCTCGTTCCATTTTGACTGGATATGGTGCAGGCGCTTATCTACCATCTTATAAAGGTTGCCGGTGGAATCTCCAGTGGTACCTCCCGCCAGCTCATGGCTTTCCAGAACGGCCACTTTTTTTCCTTCTTTTGCCAGGAGATAGGCGCTGGTTATTCCGGTTATTCCCCCGCCAACGATGGCTACATCTACGTTAATGTCTTTTGCAAGTGCAGGGAAATTGGTTCTTTCGGCTTTGGCTTTCCAGATAGATCGAGTCATAACAGTCGGTTTTTACCTAAATTTAACCAATGAAAGCAGAAGCAATCAAAAGCAAATAGTTAGTTTTTTGTTAATCCTGAGGCTTTTTCTGTAACAAATAGCCTTCAGCAGCGTCCTAATTTGAAAATACCATCATGAGAATTAGCCTTCTTTTCTGCTTTTTCATTTTTCAAATTTCCGCAGCACATTCGCAACAGGTAAAGGGCCAGATCCTGGATTCGGGCAGTAAGCAACCCATCCCATATGCTAATGTGATCTTTGGTGAAAACAAAGGGGTGGTCACTAATGAGGAAGGATTTTTCAGTTTTACTGCGGAAGAAATCCCGTCCCTGCAGCTTAAGATCTCCTCCCTTGGCTACGAGACGCTGGAATTACAGCCCAAAGATATCACCAACGGGATAGTTTACCTGAAGCCGGCAAGCATCGAACTTAAAGAAGTTTTTCTCTCCAACAAGAATTTAAGTCCCCGGGAGATCATCGAAAAAGCAAAAGAGGAGATCGCCAACAACTATGACATGGGGCTGGGCCAAAAAAGGGTTTTTTACAGGGAATCCAATTTTAACCACATCAGGAAGTTCGACATGCAGGTGGATGAAAGCACCATTCCCGGCATAGATCAAGATCTCATGGACCGCATTGTTAAAGAAATGCCGAAAATGACCGATTCTTACAGGGAAGTCCTGGCCGATGTCTATGGAAATTACGACAGCCAAAAAGTGAGGATAGTGAAAGCGGCAAACCTTTACAATCCCCAAAGCACGCAATCCTTGGACCAACTGACGGAACATCTCGAAACCCTTTTCAGACAAAATCTGAAAGAAAAATCATTTCTTAAGATCAGGTCAGGAATTATCGGGGTCAAAGTAGATTCCGAAGAACTTCAGGAAGGACTGGCCGAATCTGATCCTGAAAAGGAAAAAACGCCGGAAGAACTTGCCAAAAAAGAGGAAAAAGAACGCAAATACCTGCGGGAAAGCACCACGAAGGAGATCAATTCTATATTGAGTAATGTCTTCTGGAAAGAAGACATCAGTTTTAACCTTTTTGAGAAGACCGGGAAATATGAATTTGAACTGCAGGGAATTCTGCACCTTGGGGAGAACACAGTGTATGTGATCAATTTTGAACCTAAAAGAAGAGCCGATTTCAAAGGCAGGATCTATGTGGATGCCGTTGATTACGGCGTGCACCGCATTGAATATGAAAATGTAAAGCCGCTGAGCAAATTCAGATTGTTCGGCATTAGTACCGTCGATGATATCTACCGCGGAAAAATGATCTTTGTAAAGAATGCTACGGGCAAATACAGCCTAAGTTACCTGGAACGCGAACAGGGGGAAACCGTGGGAATTGACCGGCCATTGACCATCATCGAGAAGAACCGGCATGTTCCGGGCCGCAATAAACAGAACGAACTGGACCTGGATCTCGACATGAGATTTGGGCAGGTGGAAAAGGTGCAGCTGGTGGTTTATGAAGATCATCCCCTGGCCGGTAAAGACTATGAAGCTTTGGAGGAGCAGGGAGCATTTGAATATGAAAAATTCAAACAATATAATCCCGATTTCTGGAACGGATATAATATCATAGAACCCAACACGGCCATCAAGGCATTCACTGCATTGGAAACCGAATAGATTTCCACTTAAAAGCACCGTAGAGGGCAAAATGAGATTTGAAGAAAATCGTATCTTGGGAAAAATTTTCCCGAACCATGAAAAACCTTCTATTTATCTGCCTCTCCCTGGCGTTGTTCACGGGATTTGAAGGCGTTGCACAAACTTCTCCCAAAGAAAATATCAATTCCATGCTGGAGGCCTGGCACGATGCCGCCGCAAGGGCAGATTATGATGACTACTTTGGATTAATGGCCGATGAATCCATCTTTATTGGTACAGATCCCACCGAGAACTGGGAGAAGGACGCCTTTGCCGAGTGGTCAAAACCCTATTTTGACAAAGGAAAAGCCTGGAGCTTCTCTACTCTTGAACGCAATATCTTCCTGAAAGAAGATTGCGACATCGCCTGGTTTGACGAATTGCTGGACACCCACATGGGGATCTGCCGTGGCTCGGGCGTGGTGACAAAAGAGGATGGAGAGTGGAAAGTGAAGCATTATGTACTTTCCATCGAGATCCCCAACGAAAATGTGGA
>CAZNFK010000191.1:0-2685 GCA_964572365.1 uncultured Flavobacteriaceae bacterium
TATCATCAAATATATCTATTTATCTGAAGAATTTGAGAATAGCTTAATTCTCTCAGGGGAGTAAATTCATATTCCAAAAGCTATATTATTTATAAAATAAAGTCGAGAGGGTAACCAGCTTCTTTAAACTCCTGACCTGAGTCATAATTATTCTCCCCCGAACCCCTCAACTTTGTCATCATAAAAATCAGACTTAGCATTACAGGTCTTTCTCTAAATGAAGATATCCATGGAAAAACAGAAAATAGTGATCGTTGGCGGAGTAGCCGGTGGAGCAAGTGCGGCCGCGAGGTTAAGACGCCTAAATGAAAATTCACATATAGTTCTCCTTGAAAGAGGGGAGCACATCTCTTTTGCAAACTGCGGCCTGCCATATTATATAGGTGGTTCTATAGAAAAGCGGGAAAAGTTGCTGGTGCAGACTGTAGAAGGAATGTCTAAAAGGTTCCGGCTGGACATACGTAACCTCAGTGAAGTGGTTTCAATAGACAGAGCGGCAAAAACTGTGATAATCCGGGATCTTCGGACAGATAAGGAATATGCCGAAACATATGACCTGTTGCTGCTTTCTCCCGGAGCAAAACCTTTTATTCCTTCGGTTTCAGGTTTGCCCGAGGCTAAAAACCTGTTCACGTTGCGAAGTATTCCCGATACCGATAAGATCAAACGTTATGTGATCGAAAACAAGCCAAAAAGCGCGGTGATCGTTGGGGGTGGATTTATCGGTTTGGAGATGGCAGAAAACCTGCATGATCTGGGAATTAAAATTCACCTGGTGGAACTTGCAGGGCAGGTTATGGAAGCTTTGGATTATGAAATGGCAGCAATTCTGCAGGAACATTTGCGTGCTAAAAGAGTTGAACTTTTTCTGAGTAGCGGATTACAACGAATTGAAGCTGAAGGCCAAAAGGTGGTTCTTCAAAATGGGGAGGAGTTGGATGCCGATATGATCATTATGGCCGCGGGAGTACAGCCCGAAAGCAAACTGGCTGCAGAAGCAGGTCTGGAACTGGGTAACCGCAAAAGCATTAGGGTCAATGAATATCTCCAGACTTCAGATCCTTCTATTTATGCAGTGGGTGACGCGATCGAGGTAAAGGATTACATTAGCGGGCATGCCGGTTTTGTTCCTCTTGCCTCACCTGCCAACAGGCAGGGCCGAATAGTTGCCGACACTCTTTCGGGCAAGCCCACTCCTTACAAGGGAACTTTGGGAACCGCGATCGCGAAGGTTTTTGATCTCACCGCGGCGACTACCGGAAATAATGAGAAAACTTTACAGCGACAGGGAATAGCCTATGAGGTGGTGCATATCCATCCGAATTCCCATGCCGGGTATTATCCCGGGGCGGCACCCCTTGCATTAAAAATGCTTTTCTCCCCCGAAACCGGAAAGATCCTGGGAGCGCAGGCGGTAGGAGCAAAGGGAGCAGATAAACGTATAGATGTGTTGGCGACATCGATAAAAGGAGAGCTTACGATCTACGATCTCCCTGAATTGGAACTGGCTTACGCGCCTCCTTTCTCCTCGGCAAAAGATCCTGTAAATATGCTGGGGTACGTTGCACAGAATATGATGGATGGCAGCCTGGAGACCTTTCAGTGGCACGAGGTGGAAAAGTTGCAGGAATCCGGAGCTTACTTGTTGGACGTTAGAGAAGTTAAGGAGTGGGAGGCAGGACATATTGAAGGCGCGGTGCATGTTCCCCTTGATGAACTGCGGGAGCGTCTTGATGAGCTACCTGGTTCAGAAACCATTTATTTATACTGTCATGCAGGCTTACGAGGCTATCTGGCTACCCGTATTCTCCAGGAAAATGGCTATACGGTAAAGAATCTAGATGGAGGAAACAAGACTTATAAGGCCGCTGTTTCTGAACTCCGTTTACTAAAGAAATCGGTTCCCGTTTTATAAAGTCTCTGTTAACCAAAAATTTGCTTTAGGAGGACTGAAAAAAGGCTGTATTCCATCTCAACCCAAATGAGAAAAGTCATCAGCCCCAATGTAATTAGTCCAATAAAGATAAAATGGGATCGCAAAAACAATTTGCTCCAGGTTAATTGGATGTGTTTGGTCATTTTTCTGTAAATCATAGCCTTACAAAGGTAGGCTATTGTTTCAGAAACTCTTAACATTTATTAACTTTTTTTAACAACCTTAGAGGGTTTAGGCTTTTGGGAACACGAATGGACCTAATTTTCTGAAGATCGTTTATTGTGTTGTCTTCCAAAGACATGGAGAAGACTCAGCCTTTAAGGAAATAAAAAAGTCCGCAGCTCTCGCTGGGGACTTCTGCGGTCCAGAGGATATCGAAAACCTCATTAATCCTTAATTTAAATCCTGATCCTTAAAGGTAAGGCAAAAGGTAGAACCTTCATTTACTTTACTTGATACGTTAATAGTGCCGCCAACACTGTTCATATAATTTTTTACCAGGTAAAGGCCAATACCATTACTGTTGCTGTGATCGGTAAAGACCTGGTTCAGGCTGAATATCTTACTTCCGTTCTTCTCCATGTCAATACCTATTCCGTTATCTGTAAAAAACAGTCTGGAAGTATCCCCGCATTTTTTTGAAGTAATACTTATTACGGGAGGAATCCCCGGTCTTGCATATTTAATGGAGTTGGTAATGAGGTTCAAAAAGATACTATGCAGATAAAAGCTATTTCCTAATATAAATT
>CAZNFK010000192.1:0-2678 GCA_964572365.1 uncultured Flavobacteriaceae bacterium
CCCCTCAGTCACGTTTAAAAATGGCATTTTTGAATTTCATTTTAGATCAGCAAAAAACTGCAGCGGGTGAAACTGAAACAAAAAAGAAAACTGATAGCTTATCTGGATGCCCTGGACCGGCCTATAAATTTCAAGCCTTTCGCGTTTAGCCGGACCTTTCTTTTATGGGCTTTTCTTGGTTTGCTCGGGGGATTGATTGCCGGGATCTATTGGATCGTCCTGGAATTTATGATCCACTGGTTCGGCGCTTTTTCGGGTTGGCTGGTCATTCCGGTCATGGCCATTTCGGGCCTGTTGGCCGGCCTGGTCATTCATTTTATTGGTGACCCCGGGGAGATACATTTGATCGTAAACAACATAAGGTTCAATAAAGGAAAGCTCGACCCCAGGAATAATCCATCCATGATCATCTCTTCTTTGCTGTGCGTGGCTTCCGGAGGAAGTCTGGGCCCCGAGGCTCCCCTGGTACAGGTAACAGGCTCCACCGGTACCTGGCTGGGAAAGGTATTCAGGTTAAAGGGAGAAGAGCTCAGATCTTTGAGCATTGCGGGTATGGCATCGGGTTTCACTGCCTTATTTGGTGCCCCTTTGGGAGGAAGTTTGTTTTCCCTGGAGATCCTGCATCACAAACACGCGGTTGAATATTATAAGGCCATTATACCTGCTTTGGTTGCCAGTAGTTTTAGCTACCTGGTTTTCGCGCTGATCATACATTTGGGGCTCGGCCCGGTTTGGGATCTGTCATCTTACGAATACTCCGGGGTTTTTGATTTTGGCTATGCCGTTTTATTTGCTGTGGCAGGGGCGCTGTTTGGCTGGATGTTTATTTACTGTACCAGGTGGCTCAAAAAACTGTTCGAGAAAAAACCTTTACCAATTTATATCAAAACGCTAACAGGAGGTATCCTGCTTGGGATCATTGCGTTTTATCTCCCCGTGACCAGATATTTTGGCCATCATAAGATCAATGAGCTCTTAACTGCAGATTATACCTTAGAATTATTGTTTGCTGTACTGGTCTTTAAGATCCTGGCGATTGCCATAACGGTGACTTCCGGCTGGAGAGGCGGCTTCATTATTCCCTTGTTCTTTGTGGGCGCAACATTGGGGTTAATCATTCACCGGATATTTCCAGATGTTAATTTAAGCCTGGCCATTGTGAGTTGTATGGCGGCGATCAATGCCTGTGTTACCCGCACGCCGATGAGCACGACTATTTTGCTTGCCACTCTTACGGGATTCGGCCATTTTATCCCGATATTGTTCGCGAGTCTTACAGGTTATTTTTTAGCGCCAAGATTGCCGTTCATCAGTTCTCAAATGGAAAAATAAACTCGCGGAATTGTTTAAAGTTATACGATCTCTGCGGCATCTTTGCGGTGTCTGCGTGAATCTAATTCTCCGAATTCCTAACCCACCAGAGATGCTTCACAGGCATGAAACTCCTCCGTGTACTTCCTGAGGAAGACTGATAAGATAAACCTTCCCTCAAAAAATCCCATTTTTAACTACCTTTAAAAAAGTAAAAAACCTTCAGGAAATTTATAAACGTAAAAACATAGCCTTATGAAACTGGGAGCCTTTTCAATCAGCCTGAGTGTCAAAGACCTTGATAGATCCAGGGAATTTTATGAAACAATGGGATTTAAAGTTTTCGCCGGCAGTACGGAGAAGAATTATCTCATCATGAAAAATGAAAATGCGCTAATCGGCCTTTTTCAGGGCATGTTCGAAGGAAATATCCTGACCTTTAATCCGGGATGGGATGAAAATGCACAAAATTTGGAGGAGTTTACAGATGTTCGGGAGATTCAAAAACATCTTAAAAACCATGACCATAGCCTGATCTCTGAGGCAGATGAGAATACCACAGGACCTGGCAGCTTAATGCTGACCGATCCCGATGGAAATATGATCCTGATCGACCAGCATCGGTAAAACATCCGGAAATTCCCGCAAGACTCCTGACTTTGCACCTATCTTAAGAAAGTTTTCAACTATAAAAATTGTTTTCCGCAATTGGTGTACGATAAGTTCAAAATGAATACTTATAAAACATGAACAAATTTACCCTTGTTTTTATCTTCAGCATTCTATTTCTGTCCTGGGAATCACGGGCTCAGATGGCCTCTCATTCCGAAGCCACAAAGAAGATCCTTTCCGAAAAGATCGAGCCTCTTCCCTAAAGGCCCTGCTTTTGAAAAACAGCTTCAAGAAAATTCCATTTTTCAACTTAATTTGATATTCTCCTAAAAAACCGAGAAGTAATGAAAAGAGTATTTCCGCTTTTAATTTTATTCCTGGCAGCGACGGCTGTTGGTCAGACTTCAGAAAAAACTGATGAAGTGCAGATCAAAGAACTGATAAATGATTCCTTCCAAAAGATATTTTCAGATCTCGACCTGCAGGCCCTGGACACTTATTGCACCGAAGATTTTCTGCTCCTGGAAACCGGGGAGGTGTGGGATATGGAAATGATGAGAAGTTACCTTAAAAGTGCCGGAAAAAGTCAGATGAAAAGAGTGAATTCTTTTGAATTCATAGAGATCAAGATCGAAGGCAAAATGGCCTGGGTGGCTTATTATAATACGGCTGAGTTCTGGAAAGGAGGTGAGATCGTAAGGGAGATGAACTGGATAGAAAGCGCAACTGCCATACATACTGAAGAAGGCTGGAAA
>CAZNFK010000193.1:0-2677 GCA_964572365.1 uncultured Flavobacteriaceae bacterium
AACCTGGAACGGGGAATGAAACTGGGAGCAAGGCTCGATGGCCATATCGTGCAGGGGCATGTAGATCAAACCTCTGTATGTACAAAAGTTTCGGAAAATAACGGCAGCTGGGAATTTACTTTTGAATATGACCCTTCGCTTATGAATATAACCATTGAGAAAGGCTCTATAACCATTAACGGTGTTAGCCTTACAGTAGTGAATTCAATGAAGAACCAGTTTAGCGTAGCCATCATTCCCTATACTTTTGAGAATACCACCTTCAAATACTTAAAAGAAGGAATGACTGTTAACCTGGAATTCGATGTGATAGGCAAATATGTAAAAAGGATAACTGAGCTTAATAAGACCTAACCTTTCTTCAACTTCGGAATTTTTACAGCTCCGTAGACCAATCCTGCCAAAAGCAACAAAGGCAGGTAATCATCAATGGGAAGAGGAAGACCCACCGGCGGCGGGGGAGAAACGGCCGAATACACCCCTGGCTCAGGCATTTTATGGCTCTGCCCATGAATATAAGGTACTGTGCTAAACAGGACGATACTGATAAATAGGGATCTCAGCTTTCCTAACATGTAGGAAAAGTATGCGGAATTTTTTACATCAAAAAGTTAAAAGTGCGTTTTAACGTATTATTGTGTATTTCATCGGAAGAATGGGTAAAAAATATATCCCAACAGAATTCTATGTTCTAGGAACCCTACGCACTTTATAGATCCCTAACAGGATCCCCGAAATAAGAAGAGGTAACAGGTAATCATTGATAGGGAGACATAATCCTACAGGAGGAGGAACACCTCTTCCCTGGTCCGGCCGGCCACAAGGACCCCTCACCCCGTTATCATGGGATTTGTTCTGAGGCTCAGGAGGGTTTTGTACCGGAATAGCATAAACTCCCAAACTGAATGTCGCAACTAAAAAAATGTAAAGTATTTTCTTCATAGTCCCGAAGCAACTTCTTAAGATGTTAAAATAGGGAGAATAGAATAGATCATCTAATTAATACATCTGCGCTTAATCTTCAAAAATATAAAATAAAAAATTCCTTTTACAGATATTAATCAATTAGTTACAGTCAAAAATTTCAAATACATAATTGGGTTCCCTGCAATTTTGTAGGTTTGAACCCTAATTACTCTGTACTATGATGAAATTCATATTTTATTCCCTTTGTTTCTTTTTCTCCACTTTTTCAGCCTTAGCCCAGGACAATACTGAAATCTCTCCTGATAAATATGTCATAGGGATCACCCAAACCCCTCCCTTTGTAATGATGGAAAATGGAAAGTGGTCCGGACTCAGTATCTCCTCCTGGGAGCTGGTGAACAGGGAATTGGAAAAAGACTACGAATTCAGGGAGTACCCAGATCTAAATTCATTACTCACTGCCATAGAGGAAGGAGAGATCGACTTTAGTATCAACCCTATTACGGTTACCGATCAAAGGATGAAGAAAATGGATTTTTCCCAACCTTACTTTATTTCCCATACCGCGATCGCACGAAGAAGCGGCTCAAAAATATGGACGTACCTGTCAAATATCCTGAGCTGGAATTTCATCTCTGCCATTTTGATCCTGGTGGGAGTGATCTTTATCTTCGGATTCCTGGTATGGATCTTTGAACGCAAGGCCAATAAAGAAGAATTTGGCGAAGGCCCCAGGGGAATTCTGCAGGGCTTTTGGTGGAGTGCGGTAACCATGACCACCGTTGGGTATGGGGACAAATCCCCACGCACCTTTGGCGGCCGCTTTATTGGATTGATCTGGATGTTCCTTGCCATAATCATGATCTCCAGCTTAACTGCAGGAATTGCTTCCTCACTAACCGTACAAAACATGCAGGATGAGATAAACTCCATTGAAGACCTGGGAAGATTCGAGGTAGCTACGGTACAAAGTTCCAGTTCGCTGGAATTGCTAGAACAATACAATGTGGAAACTAAAAAAGTGATCAACGCAGAAGAAGGCATCGATCTATTGCTGAATAAAAAGACCAAACTTTTTGTCTACGATCAGCCCATTCTTAATTACCTCATTGAGCAGAGCGAGCTGGAGGATGAACTGGAGGTGCTGCCAAAAACGCTGAAAAAGGATTATTTCAGTTACAGCTTTCCTAAAGGATCTTCTTTGGTAAAAGAGATCGATCCGGTTTTAGTGGGAACCTTAAAAACCATGGAATGGAATAACCTCATCAAAAATTACAAATAAAAAATCCTAAAATTAGTTTTCCTGCTCCATATCTCCCTGGTGGTCCCCATCGGGATAATGTTCCGGGTCTTCTCCAGCAAGTTTAGCGAAATTACGGTAGGCCTGTTTCACTTTTTGAGGTGGGGTTTTGCGAAATTCATTATTGGTCACCCCATATTCCTGCTGCAAGGAATCAAGTGTTTGGTGCAGTTCTTTCTGGATTTGCGCATATTCTTCAGAATTATAAAGGTTATGCTCCTCTAAAGGATCTTTCTGAAGGTCGTACAGCTCCCATTCGTCAATATCATCATAAAAATGCATCAGCTTATACCTTTCCGTTCTCACTCCGTAATGCCTTTTCACCATATGGAACGCGGGGAAATCATAATAGTGATAATAAACAGCATTTCTGAAATCTTCTTCGGAAGTTGACCGGTCAAACAGTGGTCTCAGAGATTTCCCCTGCATATCTGATGGAACCTCTACTCC
>CAZNFK010000194.1:0-2675 GCA_964572365.1 uncultured Flavobacteriaceae bacterium
AGGGGCAGCACCAGGTTCATAAGCTGCCAAAAGGTTCTTGTTTCTTCCACTTCCCGAAGGTCCAGGAAGGCGATGGAAACTTCTTTAGACCTGATGTTGATAAGGCCGGTATCGTCCAGCAGGTAGTTCACGGCATTGAGCAAAAATTCCTTGTTGCCGTAAGTGGTGCCGGTAAAGCGATCAAACCCAAGTTCCATTGGCTCTCCTCTTTGCAGCTGATTCTTCACGATATCCCCGTCAGAAATGACCAGTAGCCGTGTAGGTTTACTTTGTGCCAGGGGATTGGGCAGTTCAAATGGCTTTACCCGATCCTTGTACACCGAAGTGAATTCGCCTTCCACCAGGACCGCCAAAGCTTGTTCCCCGGCGGCATATTCTTCGGGTACAGGTTCTTTATTGATGACATCCAGGCTGATCTCCTTGGGCAAACCTTCCAGCTGCGAGTTCGGGGAAGAAGCCAGTAAAATAGTTTTTTCAAGATCATTCCCCAGGGTATCGATGGGGCTCGCATATTCAAACTTCACTGCCTCTAAATTGTTCACTACGGGATGATCAAGCGGGGAAGTGGTAAGGGGAAAATAGAACCAGGGAAAAGGATTGAACTGGGCATTGTTCCCGCGGCCGCTGGCCAGCACTATAGGCGCCGAATAAATATCCTTGACGAGCTCGGGGTTGATGCGCAGGCCGTATTTAAAAAAGTAATCGCCCAGGTTCAAATCCCGCGGCAGGGCAAAGGCGCTGCCGGTAGGGGAGAACAGGCTGTCGGTTTCCATGGCCACATGTTCCAGCATCCACAACTGTTTGCCGCCACTCATGAGGTACTGGTCCAGCACATACTTCTCTTCTTCGGTATACGGTTCTGTGGGTTTGGCTTCAATGACCAGGTCGTATTCCTTTAATTGTTGCAAGGTCTCTTGCGGGTTTTTGGCCACGGAATCAAGGGTGAAGGGAGCGATAAAATAATATTCCTGAATGCTTTTTACAAAGTCGGCTATGTAGGCATCTGCCAGTTCGCCATTGCCACGCATCACCGCGATCTTTTTCCTTTTAGGCTCCACCAGTTTGCTCAATGCATCGGCAAAGGCGTATTCCAGCTGCTGTACCGAGCTTTCCACCCGCTCTTCGGTAGTCGCGCCAAGACGGTTCTTCAAGAGCTGGATCTTTACGGTCTTGTTGCCGTAGTTGGCGATCGCCCAGGGAAAAATGAGGGCTTCACTGCTTCGGCCGTTCTCCACCACGTTGATGCGGGCCGGGGTCATGCCCATGTCATAGAATTGCGTTGCCACCGCGTTGGCATCGGCACCGCCTTCTAATGGATCGACAAAATTGAACTTGATGTTCACATTTTCTGCAGCGAATTCCTCCAGTAACTGCCTTGTTTCCTGCTGAAGTCGGCGGAATTCCGGGGGAAAGTCGCCTGCCAGGAAGACATCGATGATCACCGGTTTTTCGGCTTTTTGAATGATCTCTTTTGCTGCGGAAGAAAGGGTATAACGATTATCGGCAGTCAGGTCGAACCTTTCGTAGAACTGGTACGAAATAAAATTGACCAGCACCAGGATGAGGAGCAGGATGGATGCTTTGGTGATATTTGAGCCGGATTTTTTCAAGATCAGTTCGATTTTTTGTTGTTCAGGCTGAAATTGGTCAGGGCCAAAAAGAAGAAAATAAAGCTGAAAAAGTAGACCAGGTCACGGGTATCCACAATGCCCCGACTTATGCTGTGGTAATGCTCACGCAGCCCGATATCTTCTATGCCGAATGCCCCAAAACCGGAAATTCCCAGGTTGGCCAGGGCATCAAAGGCAAAAAAGAATACGAAACAAAGAAAGACCGACAGGATGAAGGATACGATCTGGTTGGGAGAAAGGATGGAAGCGAATATCCCTATGGCCGCATAACAACCGCCAAGAAAGATCAGGCCGAAGTAGGATCCAACAACCACTCCACCGTCGAAATTACCTTCAGGTTTTCCTAAAGATGAGATACTGAACACGTACAGCAAGGTGGGCAGCAGGGAGAGGATGATCAAGACCAGTGCCCCAAAATACTTTCCCAAAACGATCTCCCGGGTGCGGAGGGGTTTGGTCAACAGCAGCTCCAAAGTGCCTTGCCGAATTTCTTCGGAAAAACTTTTCATGGTAATGGCCGGGATCAGGAACAGGAAGATCCAGGGAGAAAGGGTGAAAAAGGGCTCCAGATTGGCGAACCCGCTGTCCGGGATATTGTACTCCCCGGTGAAGACCCAAAGGAACAGTCCGTTCACCACCAGGAACAACCCAATGACCAGGTAGCCGATGGGAGAGGCAAAAAATGAATTTATTTCTTTCTTTAAAACTGCAAACACCTGTTTAATGTATAATGTATATTGAATATTGTATAATGAAACTCCAATTTCAATTCCCAATGAAAATTTCCGGATCCTCTGCCTACCGGCCAGGCAGGCTTTAGTCCCGATAGTATCGGGAGGGGCAAAACGAAAATTTTGTTTGTTCCCTAAGAGATTCCTCGTCGCAACCTCATTCTGCATATGAACTTGCTCTGTCGGAATGACAAGGGCAATTTCCAAATTCCAAATTCCAAGCACCAAATTCCAATCCCCGATCCCCAACCGACAACTGACAACCGACAACTGAGAACTACAAACTATGAACCTTCTCCACGCTCCACGCTTC
>CAZNFK010000195.1:0-2673 GCA_964572365.1 uncultured Flavobacteriaceae bacterium
TTTTGTTTTACCCCTTCTGACTGTTCATTGGTGTAGGCGGTATAACTTATCATTTGCAGCAGATAATCATCAAAATCGGGATGTTGCAAAAGTGGCCTGAAGTCGGCTTCGGGCACCAGAGCCTTCATGTTTTCGTATTCTTTTAAAGTACCCATGGTTAGTTTGGCCCTTAATTCATCGTCGTCCAGAAGCACCATCATCATGCGTCCCACCTGGTAATTTTCTGTAAGGAAGGGGATGAGACGTTCTTCAGTCAGATTAAATATAGCCACTTCCTCTTCCTTCAATTCGCTCAAAGAGCTCGAGAATGCCGAAACTTTGTTCCGGAGTTCAAGGTTCTGCAGTAAATACAGCTTTCCGGAATTTATCAGTTCATTACTCACGCTGAGTTCGGGGTCAAAAGTAGGCCTTATAGAGATCCTGAAAAGATGCGCGTCCAGGCTGTCTACCACTATCGTGACAGGATCTTTCTTTTTGTACTGCAGCAGACTCAGGCAGGAATTCAGCACCTCGTTCCTTATCTCTATTTTGTCCTCGATCTGGGAGAGGTTGCTTTTGTATTCTTTTGAGAGCTGCGTTAAGATCTGCTGCTCCTGTTCTCGGTTCTGCCGTTCCTGGTTCCAGCTATTGATCTGTAAAGCAATTAAGATCCCTATGACCACGAGGATTATTTCGCCAATTGCATACAGCAGGTAACTGGTGAATTTATTCCTGGTCAACAAGGCCTGACGGACCTTTCTAAAGATAGTAAACACGTTTCTAAATGATTGATCCTATTAAAGATAAAACATTAAAAGCAATTGAAGTTCAGGATTTTACTAAACAAAAAGAGGCTATCTTAATAACCATTTTTCGTCAATCTTCCCTAAGCTTTGGGAGTTCCAGCTTCTAAATTGATTTTTCAGTAAGCCGGGATCCTGAAATAAATTCAGGATGACCTATGCCCTACTTTTTAAGACAGCCTTTCATAAAATGTAATTTTTCAGTCTTTATTAATCTTCCAATGCCTTTCCAGTGAGATCTTTTTATGACTTACCTTTAACTAATTAAGATTCAGATACTCAAGTTGTAATAGATATGAAGCTCTACATTAAATACATGGTAAGTTTGAGGTGTAAGCTCATGGTGAAACTGGAGTTAGAAAAGCTGGGAATTCCTTATACCAGTATTGAACTTGGAATGATAGAAACAACAGAGCAACTTACCAGGGCACAGGTACAGGACCTTAAACTGAATCTGGCCGTGTCCGGATTGGAATTGTTGGATGATAAAAAAAGTATTCTTATAGATAAGATCAAAAACGTCATTATTGAAATGATCCATTATTCCGATCAAATTCCGCAGGTGAATTATTCAGACTTTATCAGTAAAAAATTAGGCTATGACTATACGTATTTGTCCAATCTTTTTTCCGAAGTGAAAGGGATTACCATCCAGCATTTTATCATTAAACATAAGGTAGAGAAAGCCAAGGAACTCATATTGTATGATGAGTTGAACCTCACAGAAATAGCCTATAGATTGCATTACAGTAGTGTAGCCCATCTATCTAACCAGTTCAAGAAAGTGACCGGCCATACTCCTTCCTATTATAGGAAGCTGGGAGAAAAAAGAAAGAGTAATCTTGAAAACCTGTAACATATGTAAGCTTGACTTTTAGTTATGTAACATATTAAGAGGCATTTGGGGTCATCTTTGTACCAGTGCAATTAAGTACTAGTTAATATTAAAGTATGGAAACCAAGAGAAAAGAATCTGAAAAAATGACGAATGAACAATTTCAAATAAAAGGTGATTGGAAGAAAGAATCTCAGGCCTTAAAGACAAAATATCCGACACTTACCAGTGAGGATGTAAAGTTTGAACCGGGAAAGGAAACAGATCTGATCAAAAGACTGGAAACCAAATTAGGTAAAAATCAGACTGAAGTGATCAATATATTGAAATCTAATCATGAATCTGTTGCAAAGGCTTCATAATTATTGAAAAAATGAAGGAACAGTCAACTAGCCTGCTGTTCTTTTTTTTGCAGAGTGAATGCCTGTGAATTACAAATCAAACCAAAAAGAAAAGCAGACTTTATCGTCTGCTTTTTTTATGGCCTACCGGGATGAACACCTGTGTGGGGTGATTTTCATTCCTGAAGTGTCACCGCCAATAAAAAAAGCCCCTTTGAAAAAGGGGCCTAGAAAAATTAAATTGTAAAGAGATTCCTCCTGCGTCGGAATGACAATATTACCAGATCTTCACCCGGTTTTCAGGCTTCACATACATAGGGTCTCCTTCCTGAACATTGAATGCTTCGTAGAAAGCATCGATATTCTGAAGCGGCACGTAAGCTCTGTATTGTCCCGGGGAATGCGGATCTGTCTTGATCCTGTTCCTAAGAGCTTCTTCACGCATTTTGGTTCTCCAAACGGTAGCCCAACTCATAAAGAAACGCTGCTCCGGAGTAAAACCGTCGATCTTGCCGGGGTCTCCGTGCTCTTCCAGGTGTATTTGCAACCCGTCGTAAGCGGCGTTCACTCCACCAAGGTCTCCAATGTTCTCACCTAGAGTGAATTTTCCGTTGATATAAACAGAATCCAGTACCTCGATAGCGCTATACTGATCGGCCAACTTTCCGCCTAAAGTCTCAAATTGCTCCAGGTCTTTTTCGGTCCACCAGTTGTT
>CAZNFK010000196.1:0-2651 GCA_964572365.1 uncultured Flavobacteriaceae bacterium
TTTTGATCACCCGCAGCATTTTCAGCTCGGCTTCGGTGGTGAGTCCGTACCCCGATTTGATCTCGATGGCCGTGGTACCCATTTTCATGACCTCTTCCAGTCTTCGGGCAGATTGAACATAAAGTTCCTCTTCTGAAGTTTCCTGGAGTTTTTTAGCCGAGTTCAGGATCCCGCCGCCTTTATTAGCGATCTCCTCATAGGTAAGTCCGTTGATGCGGTCCACGAACTCCTGTTCCCTGTTTCCGGCATAGACCAGGTGGGTGTGGGAATCGACCCATCCCGGCAGCAGGATCTTTCCGCAGGCATCTACGGTTTCTACCTCCTCAAAAGAGGGAATTTCTTCCATTTTTCCGAAGTCGGCAATTTTCCCATCCTCCACCAGGAGCCAGGCGTTGTCCATCTTCGGGAGTTCTTTCATTTCACTGCCTTTCAGGCTTATAATTCCGCTGTCCCTTATCTGGAGCAGCTGTTTGATGTTCTTGAATAGTAATTTCATAGGGTAAAGATAAAAAAGTGGTCAGGAAATTGGATATTTCCGAAGAGAAAAGCTTTGAAATTAGACCTTCTACTGGAAGAAGTCCCCGTTTTCTTTTCGATTATTCTTAGTAACTTAGTGAAAATAAAAATTCAATTGTTTTATGGTCAAAAGATCCCAGGGAATCAACACGCTTTGCGCCCATGCCGGCGAGCTGGAGGACAAGGAGTTCAAAGGCGCGGTGTCGCCGTTGTATATGTCTACTTCCTACGCGTTTGACGATGTCGACGTAAAACGTTACCCGCGTTATTTCAATACGCCCAATCAACAGGCGCTGGCACAGAAAATGGCTGCCCTGGAGCATGGGGAGTCCGCGCTGATCTTTGGCAGCGGTATGGCTGCGGTGAGCAATTCGTTGCTGGCTTTCCTGCATAAAGGAGATCATGTGGTGCTGCAGAAAACCCTGTATGGCGGCACGAGTAACCTGGTGGTTGAGGAGTTCAAAAAATTCGGGATCGAATTTACCTTCGCGAAAGATCTTTCTGCGGAAGCGTTCGAAAAAGAGATCAGGAAGAACACGAAAGTCATCTATATCGAAACCCCGTCGAACCCGTTACTCACCATTACCGATATTAAAGCAGTAGCGGGATTAGCCAAAAAACACGGGCTGGTGAGTATGATCGATAATACTTTTGCTTCGCCCGTCAATCAAAATCCCATTGACTTCGGAATTGATGTGGTGATACATTCGGCTACCAAATATATGGGCGGTCATAGCGATATTCTTGCCGGTACGGTGATCTCTTCGGAAGAGAAGATCGATACCATCTTTCAAATGGCGAAGAATTTCGGCGGAAGCCTTAGCGATTATACCGTTTGGTTGCTGGAGCGCAGTATCAAGACTATGGGCTTGCGTGTAAGGGCTCAGAACGAGAACGCCGGAAGAATGGCAGAGTTTCTTGAGCAGCACGAGTTGGTGGAAAAGGTATACTATCCCGGACTCAAATCCCATCCAGATCATGAACTGGCCAAACAGCAGATGAAAGGTTTCGGTGGGATGATGTCATTTGAACTGAAAGGGCTTGATTCCGCAGTATTTATGAAGTACCTGAAATTGATCAAACCATCCATGAGTCTGGCGGGAGTGGAATCTACGATTCTGTCCCCAACTAAAACCTCTCATGCCCTTCTAACGCCCGAAGAGCGTGAAGAGCAGGGGATAAGGGATGGGCTGCTGCGTTTCTCAGTGGGAATAGAAGAACCCGAAGATCTCATTGCCGATATTGAACAGGCGCTGGAAGAGACCCGAAAGGATATGGTGGACCTCAGGATCTAAATCCTTATTTTTGTTCGGAAAATAAACCCAAGCATGAAATTAGACATACTGGCAATAGGGGCTCACCCCGATGATGTGGAACTGAGTTGCTCGGCAACGATCGCAAAGGAGATCGAAAAAGGCAGGAAAGTAGGCATTCTGGATCTTACCAAAGGAGAACTTGGTACCCGTGGTACTGCAGAGATCAGGGAGCAGGAAGCAAAGGCGGCAGCCGAAATACTTGGAGTCTCGGTACGGGAAAACCTTGAGTTCAGCGACGGATTCTTTGTGAATAATGTTGCGCACCAGTTGGAGATCATCAAAGTTCTAAGACGATATAAACCCGAAATTGTTCTGTGCAACGCGGTAGATGATCGACATATTGACCATGGCAAAGGAGCTCAATTGGTAGCAGACGCCTGTTTCTTGAGCGGCCTCAGGAAGATCGAGACCATCTATAACGGAAATTCGCAGGAGGCCTGGCGCCCAAAAAACGTATTCCATTATATTCAGTGGAAAAATCTTACGCCCGATGTGGTCGTAGATGTCACCGGATTCATGGATAAGAAACTAGCTTCTGTAAAGGCTTACAACTCCCAGTTTTTTGACGAGAACAGTGAAGAGCCGGAGACCCCTATTTCAAGCAGTAATTTTTTGGAAAGTATCACCTACAGGGCCAAAGACTTAGGCCGTTTGATCGGTGCCGAATATGGGGAAGGATTTACCGTGAGCCGTTACGTGGCGGTAGATTCGTTGTTTGACTTGAAGTAAAAAAACAGCATTTTTTCTTTTGTATAAGTAAGGAATTATATTACATTTGCATCCGATTAAAATGGTGGTTGTAGCTCAGCTGGTTAGAGC
>CAZNFK010000197.1:0-2633 GCA_964572365.1 uncultured Flavobacteriaceae bacterium
CGCAACGGGCAACCCACAACACGCAACCGGGAACAGGTTAGGCGAATCAGGGGATTTATTGTATCTTTGCGGCCAAGAAAATTCTCTATGGAAACACAAGAAATTTCTACCCAAAGAACCCCGAAACCCAAGTGGTTACGGGTAAAACTCCCTACCGGTAAAAAATACACCGAGCTGCGCGGAGTGGTAGACAAATATAACCTTCACACCATTTGTACTTCCGGAAGCTGTCCCAATATGGGGGAATGCTGGGGAGAAGGTACCGCAACCTTCATGATCCTGGGGAATATTTGCACACGTTCCTGCGGATTTTGTGGAGTGAAGACCGGAAGACCCGAAACGGTGGATTGGGATGAGCCCGAAAAAGTGGCTCGCTCCATTAAATTAATGAAGATCAAGCACGCGGTGATCACCAGTGTTGACCGCGATGACCTGAAAGATATGGGCTCCATCATCTGGGCCGAGACCGTCAAGGCCATCCGCCGGATGAGTCCAGAAACAACCTTAGAAACTCTTATCCCCGATTTCCAGGGAGTAGAAAGGAACATCAACAGAATTATCGAGGTGAATCCCGAGATCGTTTCCCATAACATGGAAACCGTGAGAAGGCTTACCCGGGAGGTAAGAATTCAGGCGAAATATGAACGCAGTCTTGCCGTTTTAAAATATCTTAAAGAACAGGGAATCAACAGGACCAAGTCGGGTATCATGCTTGGGTTAGGAGAAAAAGAAGAAGAGGTCATCCAAACCCTGAAAGACCTGAAGGAAGCCAAACTCGATGTGGTGACCATTGGCCAATACCTGCAGCCCAGTAAACAACACCTTCCGGTGAAGGAATTCATCACTCCCGAGCAGTTCAAGAAATACGAGACCATTGGTTTGGACTTAGGTTTCCGTCATGTGGAAAGTGGAGCCCTGGTGCGTTCTTCTTATAAAGCCTGGAAACACCTTACCTAATGCCGGAGCAACTCCCTTCCGAAGAAAGCATGGAACAAAAGACACGAATTGGCATTAACGGATTTGGGCGTATTGGCAGGAATCTATTCAGGATTTTGCTGGACCATCCGCAGATCGAGGTGGTGGCTATCAACGACCTTGCCCCTGCCGCTACTTTGGCGCACCTGCTAAAATATGACAGTATCCACGGGGTGCTGAAAAGGGATATTTCCGCAGAAAATTCGGCGATCATGGTCGATGGAAAAGGGATACCGGTGATCAATGAGCAGGCACCTGAAGATATCAGATGGGACCTGCACAATGTTGAGATCGTGGTGGAAAGTACAGGAAAATTCAAAACCCGGGAAACTTTGAAGCACCATCTCTCCCACGGAGTGAAAAAAGTGATCCTATCTGTTCCGCCACAGGATGAGTCAATAAAAATGGTAGTACTGGGAGTGAATGAAGGTATCCTGGACGGGAGCGAAGACATCATTTCAAATGCTTCCTGCACCACCAACAATGCAGCTCCCCTGTTAAAGGTGATCAACGAGCTGTGCGGAGTGAAACAGGCATATATCACCACTGTTCATTCCTACACCACAGATCAAAGCCTGCACGACCAGCCCCATAAGGACCTGAGAAGAGCGCGGGCAGCCGCTCAGTCAATAGTTCCCACTACAACGGGTGCAGCCAAGGCCCTCACCAGGATCTTTCCCGAACTTAGCGAGGTGATAGGTGGATGCGGAATCCGGGTTCCGGTACCTAACGGCTCCCTCACAGATATGACCTTGCATGTAGGAAGAAATACAACTATAGAAGAGATCAATTCAGCGTTTAAAAAAGCTTCAGAAACAAATCTTCATAAATACCTGGAGTATACCGAAGATCCTATTGTTTCGATTGACATCAACGGCAATTCCCACTCCTGCGTTTTTGATGCGCAAATGACATCTGTAGTGGGCGGGAACCTGGTAAAAGTGATAGGGTGGTATGACAATGAGATAGGCTATTCAAGCCGACTTATTGATTTAATTTCCCTTGTTAGCAATAAATAATTATATTTAGCCACAGTTAGCTACGTCCCCAATGAATAAATTCATACCATGCGTAGTGGCTTTGCTTCTTTTTTCTTTTTCCTACGCAGGTCAGGAAAAGACCCTACAGGAAAGAGAGGAGATCACCGCCACGATCGAGCAGTTACTTAGTGATGCTGAGGAGTCTATCAACAGCGTTGATTTCGACACGGCCCTACAGCAACTCAATACCGCCCTGGAACTTTCCAGGTCAATTGATCACCCAAGGCTCACCGCCCTTTCCAGTACCATAATGTCTCAGTTGTATTATGTGAGGCATGAATATGATAAAGCGGCAACAGAGCTGCAACGGGCCATTTCCATTCAGCGCCGCATACAGGATGAGGAAAACCTGGCTTTCAGCTATGTCAGCTACGGAAAGATCTTCATCCAAAAAAAGAATTTTGAGCGGGCGAATGAATACCTGAACCTCGCTGCCAATCTCTTTCAAACCCAGGACAACGTCGAAGGCCTTGGCCTTGTGGATCTCAACAAGGGTATCCTCCACCTGAATGTTCACCGGGAACCTAAGAAAGCCCTGAGCTTGTTCGCACAGGCCGCGGAAAAATTAAAGGATGTCGATAATCCTTATGAAAAGGCCCGCTTGCTCTATTTCACTTC
>CAZNFK010000198.1:0-2627 GCA_964572365.1 uncultured Flavobacteriaceae bacterium
AAAACTGGTTTAAGAATTCAGGCGATCCCGCACGGAATTCCGAAGGAACGAGCTACCTGGAATCAAAAAAGAGGTTTTAGGGAGATATTTTGAACGGTAACAGGAAGGTGGTCTCCAAAATCCGAGACAGGAATTTCTAAGCTCTTTCCTCTAAAATAGCCATTTGGGTTTCCCGTACAAGTTTCTCTTTTGCTTCTGAAAGGCTTCTGATCTTCCCCCTCTTACTCACTTTAAAAGCAGGATGGGCTTCAGAAAAGATCCTGGAGTATAGTTTCCTCTTTTCGGTTCGGTTGAGTCGTTTGATATTCGGCTGCAATAGTTCGTAGATGTCGTCTGCACTCATAGCGTTTTCTTTTTCAGTTGAAAATACAGGAAAAAGCTGTTTCAGGAAGAGATTTTTTGATTGCTTAACACCGTTCTTTAAAGATTTTAAGATGATCTTGATGCTTCTGAAGAAAATGGATTTTTATGGAGATGCTACGGAAAAATTCAGTTCAATAAAAAAGTGGGAGCCTGTTACCGGACTCCCACTTTTAAATACTGCTATAAAAAATGCAGTAGTTTAAAATTCACTTCAGAATTAATCTTCCTCTGGTTCGCATACTTCGGCGTGTACAATGATATGAGGTGTATCACCTACTGTGAAAGTATCGGTGCCCAGGTCAAATTGTCCGGGCGCATCGCTTTCCGGCCAGTCAGCTCCTACGTAAATATGGGATTCATTCAGGGTTACTCCTTCATTCAGATCGAAATCCACATCGAGAGTATTTCCGTCTAAAGTGAGCACGATATAACCGGCTTCCCAACCTTTGGAGGTATCGTTTTGTCCGGCACCGGCATAAAATGGCAGTCGCCAAACTCCGTCACCTTCATAATATTCGTCATCAAAGGCATCTTCATCCAGCACAAGACCCCAGCCCCAGTTATCTCCGCTGTATAAACCAAGCTCGTTGAGCTCGTTATCGCCAAGCATGTAGGCGGTGTCACAACCTTCTGCTACTCCGTCGCCATCTGTATCTTCACCGTCGCCGTTTCCGTCTTCGTCACCGTCATTGTCATCTCCGTCATTTTCTCCGTTCCCGTTGTCTTCTTCACAGGCGTTACCTATTCCGTCACCGTCTGAATCTTCCTGGCCCGGATTGTGGGTTTCGGGACAGTTGTCCTCATCATTGGCCACACCGTCATCATCTGTATCGTTAGCAGGTACTTCTCCGTCACAACCAAATCTCAGGTGTTCATAATCCACATTGGTGTCCCCGTCAAAGTTGGCTTTGATCTCATTCCTGCTAAGACTTCCGGTAATTGTCATATTTTCGGGAGCATCATACACCCCTTCTGAATCAAGCAGGGTTACGGTATAGTCTATATATTCTTCATCATCTGCATATTCTGAAAGATCTGGAATCGCAAAACAAATAGGATCTGCATAATTGTCTCCATATTCATTGACACCAACAGTATTGATGTTTTCTTCGGCTTCATAGATCACCTCCCCGTCAACAGAAAATTCTACCGAATATCTCGCCGGAAAGTGTCTTCCGCTTGGGGCACAGTAATTTGCAAAGAAGCAGAACTCCAGTGCTTTAGTGGTATCGAACTCAAAGAACTGGTATCCATACTGGTTTACATCTCTGTCGTCATAACACAGAACAGAAATATCAACATACTTCTTCACTCCGGCACCAAGGTCAATGTTCAACGGAAGGGGCGCGTCCACGAAATTCTCAAGAACTCCTCCTTTTGGTGCAAGCCAGGTGAGGTTCCCTTGGGCATCATAGGTGGCAAAATGTTCTAAGGTATACTGTCCCGGTTCAAGCTCCAGGGCTTCATCTTCTTTAGTGAACACCTGCCCGGGAGCAAGATCTATTCTGTAAGGCTCGTCTTCGCCAATAACGTACTCATCGCCCTTCATCAGCACTACTTCTACATAGGCAGGGGAATCTTCTGTACAGGCGGGAAGGTCATCGACATCAGATTGTTTGCTGGCAGCTTTGTTGGCCATGTCGGCTACAATGGCTCCAAACGAAAGGGAGGCTTTTTCTGTGCTCAATTCTGTCTCGTTCTCATCCTTACTGCAGGAGGTAAATACCAGCGCGAAGGCTGCCAGAAAGGCAAGGTAAATTTGGAATTTTTTCATAGGTTCTTGTTTTAAATTAGAATGGTTAATGAATTAAGGTGTTAACATTCAAGGTGTGCATTTAACCTTCATAAGACACCTGCTTTTGTAACAGGGCCAAAGGTAAGTGAGAAGATCTATAAGAAACCTTAATGCTTCGTCATATTAATCTGACACACAGAAAGTTAAACATCAAAAATTCTTACAATTTACCCTATCCTTAACGGAAGGTAAGGGCCTAACAACCAACCTTTGGATTTTTTTTGACAGAAAAACTTTATGATTGAAGGGGAATTCCTATAGTAAATTTTGGAGGAGTTTGAAAAGGGTCAAAAAGGGTTTTAAAAACGGCAAAAGTAATTGAAACAGAGGGCAATAAAAGGGAGCAGTGAGAGTTGATTTTGCCGGTGGAATAAATACCTTTCCTTTCGTGGCAGGGGACCAGCAAGATGGATGAAGTAAAATTTAAAGTGCCAGGTTTGGAATGGTACTA
This sequence comes from uncultured Flavobacteriaceae bacterium, assembly GCA_964572365.1. Classification (GTDB taxonomy): domain Bacteria; phylum Bacteroidota; class Bacteroidia; order Flavobacteriales; family Flavobacteriaceae; genus Salinimicrobium. The sequence continues at coordinate 2,610 of CAZNFK010000198.1, forward strand.
AACCCCTCTCTCCGCCCC
>CAZNFK010000199.1:0-2620 GCA_964572365.1 uncultured Flavobacteriaceae bacterium
ACCCGCAACTCGAAACAGGCAACAGGCAACCGTTTATATGGTTTGTTGTTTATGGTTGCCGCAAAAAATAAAAGATCTCCTAAACGCGAAACCCGCAACTCGAAACACAACGTGCAACAGGCAACCCGCAACAGGCAACCGTTTTAAGCCTTCACCTCCGCTTTCCTCCTATTGAACAACATTGACAGGATCACGTAACTTACAATGATCACCGGAATGGCCGTGAACTGGATAAATATCACCAGTACGAGGCAGTACAGCAAAAAGAAATACCGCAATTTATTTTCGGCAAAAGACCAATTGGCAAATTTCAATGCGAATAGCGGAATTTCCGCATTCAGCATGTAGCAGCTGAAGAGAGTCAGCGCTACCAAAAACCACGGATTTAAAATAATATCCACCAGGGCCGGTTGCGGCTGGAAGATCAAAATGAGCGGCAGACTGATGATCAGCAAAGCATTGGCCGGGGTAGGCAGGCCGATGAAGGAATCGGTCTGGCGGTCGTCGATATTGAATTTCGCCAGTCGGTAGCCGGAAGCGGCCGTAACCAGTAATCCAAAGAGGGCCAGGACAGGAAAATTCCATTCCAATAGATCATTTCCGGCTTCCCAGTCTACAGCCGTGGCCTCGTACCTGGGCAGCGCTTTCCTGAAAAGCTGGAACATCACGATTCCCGGTACTACTCCGCTGGTGATCACGTCGGCAAGAGAATCCAGCTGTAGCCCCAACTCCGATTTTACGTTGAGCATCCTGGCGGCAAGGCCGTCAAAAAAGTCAAAGAAGATCCCTAATCCTACAAAAATGGCAGCCATCACCAGGTTTCCCTGCACGGCGAAAATGGTCGCAATGCTGCCGCAGAGGAGATTCAAAACAGTAATTGTATTGGGAATGTGTTTTCTAAGGCTCATAGGTTGGTTTTGGGTAAAAATAGTAAAAACTTCCGGATGGTTTGTTCTCTGTTGTTCTGTTGTTTGGGGAATCTGTTTTATAAAAATCATCCTGCAACTCGCAACTCGCAACCCGCAACAATTTTGAAATATTTATTCGTAAATTTGGCTTCCATGAGATACCTTCTTTACGCACTGCTTTCCGGATTTTTACTGGCAATGGGGTGGCCCACCTACGGGTTTCCGATCCTGTTGTTTTTCGCTTTCGTGCCCCTGCTCTATGCCGAGCACCACATCAGGCTAAAACAGGCCCATAACAGGAAACTGAAGATATTCGGACTTTCTTACCTCAGCTTTTTCATCTGGAACCTCATCACCACCTACTGGCTCTATTTTTCCACGCCTTTTGGAGGGATCTTCGCCATTACCGTGAATTCCCTGCTCATGGCAGTGGTTTTCCTCATCTTCCACATAGTGGCCAAAAAAGTGAATTTCAAGGCCTCTGCCTCCTTCCTGATCAGTTTTTGGATCGTCTTTGAATACCTGCACCTCAACTGGGAATTTTCCTGGCCCTGGCTCAACCTTGGGAATGCTTTTTCTGAAAGGACAGCCTGGATACAGTGGTATGAATACACCGGTACTTTCGGCGGGACACTATGGGTGCTCCTGGTGAATATCTCGCTGCTGAAGATGCTGTTGCTCTATGAGCAGTACAGGGAAAAAGCCATCCTTTACCGCGGAATTCTAAAGAATGGCCTGTTGACCCTTATTCCAATTGGAATTTCGATCCTTATCCTGGCCAATTATGAGGAAAGTGAAGAAAAACTGGAAGCGGTCGTGCTGCAACCGAATATCAATCCGTACACCGAAAAATATAACACCAATGATACCCGCATTGGGGAACTGCTCACCCGCTTAGCCGAAGAGAATGTCACTCCCAACACAAAGATCGTGATCGCACCCGAAACTGTTTTCGCCGACGGGACAATCCTGAGCCAGTTCGGCAGATCTGAAGCGAACTTCTTTACCCGGGAATTCGTGCGTAAACATCCGGAAATAGGATTTTTGAGCGGTATTTCCATGTACGAGCGCTTTAATGATCCGTCCAGGGTTCGGGCGCAAAGCAACCAGATCGGCCCTAGTGACTGGTATGATGATTATAATTCAGCTTTTATGATCACCGCCAAAGATTCGGTGCGTTTTTACCATAAATCGAAGCTGGTGGTGGGAGTAGAGAATTTCCCGTACCAGGAAGTGCTAAGACCTGTCCTTGGAAATGTGATGATCGATCTGGGAGGCACCGTAGCCATGAAAACCACTCAGAAGGAACGCGGAGTTTTTGAATTGAAAGGTTCCGAAGAAGTGGGGCCTATCATCTGTTATGAATCGGTTTACGGGGATTTTGTGACGGGATATGTGAACAAAGGAGCCGATTTCCTGGCGATCATCACTAATGACGCCTGGTGGGGAGAAACACAGGGGCATAAGCAGCACCTTAGTTACGCCCGGCTTAGGGCTATAGAGAACCGCCGCGCTATCGCCCGCAGTGCCAACACCGGGATCTCAGCGTTTATCAATGAAAAAGGGGAGATCACGAAATCCCTGGGGTACGAAGAACAGGGAGCATTAGTAGGAGAAGTGACCTTGAATAACAGGACGACCTTCTATACCCGCCATGGTGATTATATCGCGCGGATATCACAGTTCCTGGCGTTGTTCATTTTCCTTTTCGC
>CAZNFK010000200.1:0-2611 GCA_964572365.1 uncultured Flavobacteriaceae bacterium
ATCTACATTTCGGGACATCCCCTGGATGACTTTAAAACCGAATTAAAATGTTTCTGTAATGCCGTACTTGGAGATTTCCACAACATGGAAAATGCGGTGAACAATGAACTTTCCTTTGGAGGTGTGATCAGTGATGTACAACACCGGGTTTCAAAAACAGGCCAGGGCTGGGCATCTTTTATTGTGGAGGATTACACCGATTCCTATGAGTTCAGGTTGTTTAAAGAAGAATATTTAAAGTATCGTCACTTCCTGGTCCCAAATTCCTTTATTTACGCGAAAGTTTTCATTAAGGAGGGCTGGACTAATAAAGAAACCGGTAAGAAAGGGGAGCCTCGCCTGCAGTTCAATAATATGCAGTTACTGCATGATGTAATGGAAACTTATGCGAAGAAACTTACCATTCAATTGAATATTGATGAGCTGGAGGAAGAAAAGATCGATCTATTGAAAGACCTTTTCAGAAACCACAGCGGAGAAAACAAGCTAAATTTCGTGGTTTACGAAATGAAAGAAAGGATCAAATTACATATGCCCAGCCGTAAACAAAAGGTGAAAATATCACAGGAGTTGCTCAACGCCCTCGAAGAGCAGCAGGTACTATATAAGCTCAATTAGGAGGTTCCAAAAAAGGAAAAAGGGGATGTGGTTTTAAAAAACCGCATCCCCTTTTAAATATTTGAGATCTTATCTTACCTGGTGAACTCCATAAAAAGAAGTGCCATAGCAAAAAGAGAAGTTGTAAAAATAAAAGCCAAAGTTAGCCCAATAACTGCTTTTTGAGTAGTTGTGAATTCGTTAGTTTTTTCTGACCAAAGTTGAGTTAAAATTGCCATAATTGTGTTTTTTAGGGGGTAAAAGTGTTTCTTTAATGATGATTTTTAAATTATTCTGACACAAATCTATAATATACAAACTATAAAAATTAGCTTTTTCTTAACTTTACGACAGCCTGTTTTGTATTTCTGACAAACCACCTGAAAAAATAGGTTTTCGTAAGTATTTTCTTACAATCATACCCAGAAATGGGTAGTAAGGAGCTGAATTAAAATAGGAATGGTCACTTAAAATAAAGCCGAATAATATAGGAATAATTAAATGTGATATCTGGTTTGTAAGGTTTGGTAAAATATTTGACTACTTTTACGTAAGTTTATTAGTAAAGAATAAAAAAAGATAATTATGGCATTAGAGATAACTGACGCTACTTTTGAAGAAAAAGTATTGAAAAGTGATAAACCGGTAATGGTTGACTTTTGGGCAGCATGGTGTGGACCCTGTAGAATGGTAGGACCTATCATTGATGATATTAGTAAGGAGTATGAAGGAAAAGCGGTAGTAGGAAAATTAGATGTAGATGCTAACCAGGAATACGCTGCAAAATACGGAGTGCGTAACATTCCTACTGTTCTTATCTTCCAAAACGGTGAGGTAGTAGGCAGACAGGTAGGAGTAGCTCCAAAAAATACTTATGCTGAAGCTCTCGACCAATTGTTGTAGGCGTCATAAATAGAAAAATAATGAAGTCCGGTAAATACATTTACCGGACTTTTTTTATGTTCAAAATTCTGTAACTTGAAAAGAAATGTTTCAACAATGGATCTGGAGAGGGAGATACACAAAACAGACGGTTTTATAAATCTTGATTTATTGGCCCGGCAGGTGGTAGAGGGGTTTATTTCAGGACTACATAAAAGTCCGTTTCACGGTTTTTCGGCAGAGTTTGCTGAGCATAAAGTTTACAATAACGGGGAAAGCACGCGGCACATTGACTGGAAGCTGTATGCAAAAACAGATAAGCTCTATACCAAACGATACGAGGAGGAGACAAATCTTAGATGTCATATTATTATAGACAATTCCGCGTCCATGCATTACCCTGAGTTGAAAAGGCAGGGTTTAGGAAAGCTCAACAAGATCGGATTTTCTGTTCTGGCTTCCGCCTGTTTAATGCAAATCCTAAAAAAGCAACGGGATGCTGTGGGCTTAAGTGTGTACAGCGATAACTATGAATACTATGCTCCTGAAAAGGGAAGCGAAAGGCACCGGCAAATGTTGTTGCATAAACTTGAGGAGACCGTAATTGACTCCCGACGGAGTTCAAAAACTGAAACCTTTACCTTTTTACACCAAATAGCCGAGAAATTGAAGAGGAGGTCACTCATCTTTTTATTTTCCGACATGTTCCAGGCAGATGTGGAGGAAGAAAAGCTTTTTGAGGCTTTGCGCCATTTGACCTATAACAAGCATGAGCTGATTCTTTTTCATGTTGTAGATAAGGATAAGGAATTCGATTTTGATTTCGGAAATCAACCCAGGCGGTTTACTGATGTGGAAACGGGCGAAAAAATTGATCTGTATGGTGACAATGTCAAAGAAAGTTATCATCAGGTAGTGCAGGATTACTTCGCGGCCTTGAAACTTAAGTGCGCTCAGTATGGGATCAAGTACGTGCTGGCCGATGTCAATGAGAACTTTGATAAAATAATTTCAACCTACCTGGTTGAGCGTCAAAAGTTTGTTTAACAGGGGTGAAAAAAGGATGAAAATTATTTCAAAAAAGATTTGTCAAAGTGAAAATGTGCTGTATATTTGCACTCGCAATAAAGCA
>CAZNFK010000201.1:0-2607 GCA_964572365.1 uncultured Flavobacteriaceae bacterium
GTAGAATTTGTATTTTCGCAACACTATTAATCAAACAATATAAATTATGAAAGTTACTATAGTTGGTGCAGGAGCTGTTGGAGCCAGTTGCGCAGAATACATCGCCATCAAGAATTTCGCTTCAGAAGTAGTTTTGATCGATATTAAAGAAGACTATGCTGAAGGAAAAGCAATGGACCTGATGCAGACTGCTTCTTTGTTGGGTTTTGACACCAAGATCACCGGGTCAACTAATGATTATTCTAAAACTGCAGAATCAGATATCGCGGTGATCACCAGCGGTATTCCAAGGAAACCAGGAATGACCCGTGAAGAATTGATCGGGATCAACGCAGATATCGTAAAATCTGTAGCTTCCAGTTTAATTCAGCATTCTCCAGATGTAACCATCATAGTAGTGAGTAACCCAATGGATACCATGACCTATCTCGTACACAAGACCACAAACCTTCCGAAGAACAAGATCATCGGAATGGGCGGGGCTTTGGATAGCGCACGTTTCAAATATCGACTTAGTGAGGCTTTAGATTGTCCGGCGTCAGATGTTGAAGGAATGGTGATTGGCGGCCACAGCGACACGGGGATGGTGCCGTTGACCCGCCTGGCAACAAGAAATTCGGTGCCGGTTTCTGCTTTCCTTTCCGAAGACAGGATAAACCAGGTTTCTGAAGACACTAAAGTAGGAGGGGCTACCCTTACTAAAATGCTGGGTACCAGCGCCTGGTATGCTCCGGGAGCTGCAGTTTCCTCTCTCGTGCAGGCAATTGCCAACGATCAGCAAAAAATGTTCCCGTGTTCTGCCCTTTTGGAAGGGGAGTATGGACTTAACGATCTTTGTATAGGTGTTCCTGTGATCCTTGGAAAGAATGGGATCGAAAAGATCGTGGAGATCGAGCTTGATGATGCCGAAAAAGCCAAATTAAAAGAAAGTTCTGAAGGCGTTTCAAAAACGAACGGCCTTTTGGACCTTAAAAAATAAGACTTTTTTAGAAAATAGCTTCTTATAAAAAGCTGTTTGAGAATTACTGAAGTACCTTAGTGAAGTAAGATCTTCTTAACTATTAGGATCTAAATAAATAACTCTTGTTTTTGGGAATGGGAATTCCTGATCAACCACTTCAAATTAAGGGTTCAGTATTATTTTCAAGCAGCTTTTTCTATTACAATAAAAGTTAATCTTTTCAAAAAAAAATAATTGGGATTTCTTTCTTGAAAACCTATATTTGTCCGTTTTTAAAAATTGAACATAAATTAAAGAATAATGCAGAACAAGGGAATAATCAAGGTGTTCGCGATTTTGTTTGGACTGGTATGTATTTACCAGCTGTCTTTTACATTTATCGCCAACAACGTTGAGAAGGATGCCGAAGCATTTGCGGAGCAAAAGATCAGTAAAAACGCAGAAAATTACATCGTTCTCCGCGATAGGGCAGAGCAGCGATATCTTGATTCCATAGGGAATGAGGAAGTTATTGCCGGGATTACCTACAACACCGCTAAAGACAAGGAGCTTAACAAGGGACTTGACTTAAAAGGGGGGATCAACGTGATCTTGCAGATCTCTGTAAAAGACATTCTTAGAGAGCTCGCCAATAACACCAAAGATCCTGCTTTTAACCAGGCTTTGGCCAAAGCAGATGAAGAGCAGAAGAAAAGCCAGGAAAATTATGTAGATCTTTTCTTTGAAGCTTTTGAAGAAATTCCTGATGCAAAACTTGCTTCTCCCGATATTTTTGCGAATAAGAGTCTTAGTGATGAGATCAATTTTGAAATGAGCAATGATGAGGTGAAGCCTATCATCCGTCGCAAAATTGACGAATCTATTACTTCGGCTTTTGAAGTACTGAGAAAGAGGATCGATAAGTTCGGGGTGACCCAGCCAAACATCCAACGTCTTGGAAACTCAGGAAGGATCCTTGTGGAGCTTCCGGGAGCTAAAGAAATTGACCGCGTAAAAGGGCTTTTACAGAGTACTGCTCAACTGGAGTTCTGGCACGTTTATAAAAGCAACGAATTTCAGAATTTCTTTGTTCAGGCTAACAATGTGCTGAAAGATCTTGTAGCGCAAGAAGAGAAAGCAGTAGATACTACAGAAGCTGCCGAAGATGAGATCGATGCGCTTTTACAGTCTGCCGATGATACTACAGAAGTAGCACAACAAAAGAACCCATTGTTCGACCTTATGGTTTCTCCCGGATTCCAGGGAGGTCCTGTTCTTGCTACATTCCCTGTTGAAGACACCGCGCAGGTAAATGATTATTTGAAAATGTCTCAGGTTCGCTCTTTGCTTTCCGGAGATCAAAGATATGCTAAGTTCGTTTGGGGTAAGACAGATGAGGACAGCGAAGTTGCAGCCCTTTATGCCCTTAAAGGAAACAGGCAGAATGAACCACCGCTTTCAGGAAGCGTGATCACAGACGCTATGCAAACCTACGACCAGGTAGGTCGTGTTGCAGTGAGCATGCAAATGAACGGAAAAGGAGCTAAGATCTGGGAAGAGATGACCGGATTTGCTTCGGAGAACCAAAGCCAGATCGCGATCGTTCTTGATAATATCGTGTATTCTGCACCGGGTGTTTCCAGCGGACCAATTGCTGGTGGACGCAG
>CAZNFK010000202.1:0-2594 GCA_964572365.1 uncultured Flavobacteriaceae bacterium
CGAGATAGTCAAGAAAAAAATCTATTATTTATCAATAATTTAAAAGAACGTTTTCTGAAACTATAAATCCTTGAAAATTTGAAGTTTTAGAAGGTTTTTGAGGCGGTTCTTTCTATGATCCTTTCTTGGGGATCCATTGAATTTCTTCGGCCTGCAAATCATTAGACAACTTTCGTGCCAGCACAAAAAGGTAATCGCTAAGGCGGTTAAGGTACTGTAAAACTTCCTTTTCAAAAGGCTCCAGCTCATGTAAGGCACTGGCTAAACGCTCGGCCCTGCGGCAAACACAGCGCGAAATGTGACAAACTGACACTGTTTGGTGTCCCCCCGGAAGCACGAAGTGTGTCATAGGCGGGAGTTTCTCGTTCATTTTGTCCATTTCCTGTTCCAGTAGCTCAATATCTTCAGAAGAGATGCGGGGAATGTCCAGTCTCTGTTTTCCGCTTTTTAAAGTAGCTTTTGCGGGATCTGTGGCCAGGATGGATCCCACGGTAAACAGCCGCTCCTGGATTTGTAAAATGATCTCATGACTGTGTTCATCGATCTTTTGGTCCCGGAGCATTCCCAGGTGAGAATTCAATTCGTCTATGGTGCCGTAGCTTTCTATGCGGATATGATGTTTGGGGACCCGGGTACCGCCAAATAGTGCCGTTGTACCTTTATCCCCGGTTTTTGTATAAATTTTCATGGTCCTTTTTTTAAAGGAAACTAAGGTAATAAAATCTCAGGTAGGGAGCAGGGTAGGGCTGTTATAGATTCCAAAGCTGTAGAAATAGATGCTCCATAGAATACTGCGGATTAAACTACCCGCTTTTTCCCTTTTTTCATTTTCTCTCGGAACCTCTCGCTTAGTGAGCGCCTTCTCTCTAATTCCTTCTTCCTTCTTTTTCGGCTCCTTATGTATAGAAAAAAACTGATTACCACGCAGGCAAGCGCGAGGTAAAGAAAGATCTCGTTAGTGAGGAACTCGTTCATGATCAGGGTTTTTACTCTTTATAAATATAGAAAAAACCTGACGGATTCGGGGGTGTAAAAATGGAAATTAACGGAAATTTAATTGGAGTTTATCGGTGTCTTCGGTTCTTTCTTTCGTGGTAACGTTTGCGGAAGTTCCTGTCCTTTTGCTCCTGCCTGTTCTTTTTTGTTCGCCTGCGGTTCCAAAGGAAAAATCCAAGAAAAACCAGGATGATCACAATATACAATAGCAGGTCATTATCGAGGAAAGACATTGGGTATTAAGGTTTAGAGATGCTTATAATAGTTTCAGTTTGTATTGCTTTTGAAGGAATGTATAATTCTAACTTCTAACCTCTTACTTCAAAATTTATTTCCTTCCTCTCGTCGCTTTCCACCATTCCGTCACGAAGTCTGATGATGCGTCGGGCGTGAAGCGCGATCTCTTCCTCGTGGGTTACCAGGATCACAGTATTTCCTGCCGCGTGGATTTCGTCAAAAAGGTTCATAATCTCTACAGAAGTTTTTGAATCCAGGTTACCTGTGGGCTCATCGGCCAGGATGATGGAGGGTTTGTTCACCAGGGCACGACCCACGGCCACTCTTTGTCGCTGCCCACCCGATAGTTGGTTTGGCTTATGGTCCATACGGTCGGCCAGACCAACATCGGTAAGTACTTTTTCTGCCCGTTCTTTGCGTTCGGCTTTGGTGGCCCCGGCGTAGATCATGGGCAACGCGACATTGTCCAGAGCCGTGGTGCGGGGAAGCAGGTTAAACGTCTGGAAAACGAAACCGATCTCCTTGTTCCTTATTTCGGCAAGTTCATTGTCGCTCATTTGGCTCACATCATTTCCGTTAAGGATATATTGTCCCGAGGTTGGGGTATCCAGGCATCCCAGGATATTCATCAGGGTAGATTTCCCTGAACCCGAAGGACCCATAAAGGCGACATATTCCCCTTTTTCAATGTCGAGGTCGATGCCTTTTAAGACTTTTACTACTTCCTGCCCCAGGTAAAAGTCCCGGGTAATCTGCCTTATCTTAATAACGCTGCTCATATGCTCATTTGATTCTGAAGATAAGACGCAAGGTAATGGATATTGTTACATTATGGTCGATGATCAATTCACAATTAGCGATTATTAAATTTGAAGCTTTGAAGATGTGGGGATTTGAAGGGGTCAAATATTCGACGGCTCATCCTCATTCCCGCCCTGCCTGCCGGAGGCAAGCTCCCCAGAGGAGAGGAGCTTTGGTGCATCCCCGAAAAATCTGATTTAGCAGGCGGAGCTATTTCTGCGACCGGAGAGCGGGGAAATATGCTCGAAGTGGGTTTAGGAAGAATTTTTATTCTGGAAAGAATGATGATGTAGACACCCAAAGCACTTCGACCATTCCTTCCCTTCGGTCGGAAGCTCAGTGTGACATTTCGTTTAGAACTGTCCTTATGTAACCTTCGTGGTGCCAGAAATTTTCATGAGCTCCGGAGGAGCGGAATATTTACAGAAAGAAATCAACGTGCGGAAAAGAGCTCCTGCGGAGCGGCATGTATGAAGAGCCAGGAGTGGACCGGACGCAGCATAAACAGAATAAATTCGTGCATTCGTGGCTAGAAAAATTTAATTCACACCCGAATCACA
>CAZNFK010000203.1:0-2483 GCA_964572365.1 uncultured Flavobacteriaceae bacterium
GAGCGGGTTCCTTCTTCAAAAAAGGGAATGAAAAGCAGTACCAGGAGAGGGAAAAAAATAAAGGTGGTCAACTGCACAAGAATATGCACCTTATAGTTGTAGAAACCCGTTTTAAATTCTGCCGGGGACAGTTTTAATCCGTAGAAGAAGAATATAAATCCGATTCCTATATCGGTGATGGTTTTCAACGGAAGTATTTCCGGGCCCTGCGGAAAGATCCAGGCTATGAGGATCGCCACCAGGAGCGCAGCTATGAATCCGTTGGACTTCAATTATTGTTCGATTTTGACGTTGTAGGTTTCCACTATGTGCAGGTGTTCTTCGGAAACAAAATCGGTTTCATGAAATTCCTGCCTTCTCATTTTTTTATTGTCGTAGCGTTTGATGCTCTTGGCAAACCGCCTAATGTCATCACTGGTCTTCAGGATCAAGCCCGGAACTTTTACCGACTTTCCTTCACTGTCTTTGGCCACCATCGTGAAATAGGAGGAGTTGCAGTGTTTGACTTCTCCAGTCTGGATGTTTTCGGCCTCCACCCGTATCCCGATCAACATGGAACTGGAACCAACAAAATTCACCGAAGCCTTCATGGTCACCAGCTCGCCAATTTCTATGGGGTTTAGGAAATCTACCGTGTCCACGCTGGCTGTTACGCAGTACACTTCAGAATGTTTGGAGGCGCAGGCAAAGGCGATCTGGTCTAACAGGGACAACACGTAACCGCCATGGATCTTTCCGTTGAAATTGGAATGGGAGGGAAGCATCAGTTCAGAAATGGTTACCTGAGACTCTTCAATTGTTTTATATTCTTTTCTCATTTTCTTTATTTAAAGTGATCGGTAAAGGATGTTCATGAATTCTTCGATCTTTGAAGGTTCGAGCCAGCGGGTTACCACAACCAGATCCTGTTCCCTGTCAACTATTATAAAATTTCCGCCAAATCCTGCAGCATAAAAAACCTGTTCCGGGATATTTTCCCAGTTCCTGCTTCCTTTATTGTTAAGCCACCACATATAGCCGTAGTTAGGATTCGCGGTTGCCGGTGCCATGGCTTCGTCAATAAGTTTTTCAGAGATCAATTGATCGCCGGCCCAATTTCCCTTGTTAAGGAACAGGAGTCCAAAGCGGGCCATATCCCTGGTGTTAATGAACATGCCGCCTCCCGAATGTCCGCCGCCGCTAACCGATTGCATTTTGAGACCGTCAATGGTCACAAAGGAATTTTCATATCCGTACCAGCGCCAGGTAGGAGAGGCGCCAATAGGATCCATGATCTTTTCTTTCAACACCTGCGGAAGCGGTTTCCTAAATACATTGAGCAGCGAATATGCGAGTACGTTCACCCGCACGTCATTGTATTTAAAAAATGTGCCGGGATCACTCAGTTTTCGGGCTCGCCACTCATCCAGGTTTTGATCTGAAGGCGGCCGGTCTGCCCAGTCAAATCCTCCCCAAAGCTGCCCACGCCAGTCAGAAGTTTGCTGCAGCAAATGCTTCCAGGTGATCTTGCTGTTGTGTTCCCCTTCAAAAGTGCCGTCCCAGACATACTCTTCAACCCGGTCGTTCACATCATTGATAAGATCTTGTTGCAGTGCGATCAATGCCGTGGTAGACAAAAAACTCTTGGTGACGCTAAAGGTCATATCTACTCTCTCGGTATCTCCCCATTCCCCGATGATGTATCCGTCTTTTAGAATTATACCGGCAGGGCCGCCACGTCTTTTTGTGGGGCCGAGAAGCTGGTGGTAGGGTTCATGTTGAAAGCCTTTGAGGATCGCCTGGCGCAGGTCCCTTGATTCTGAATATTCATTGTTCTCAGCAAACTTTATAGCTTTGGAAAGATCGATATTAAATTCTGAAGCTTCTTTTTTCTCCCAGCTATCGGCCGAGGGAAAATATACTTCCTGGGCAGCAAGGCTGTGGGCAGCAAAACTTAAAATAAGCAGGGTCAAAAATGACTTTTTCATGACTGGTTAATTCAGGTGGTTTCTGTTCTCTTCATTTTCGGAAGTGGCTTTATCGAGCCACTTTTGAGAGAGGCGTTGTTTTGGGGAAATTCCCAGGGCCTCGAGTTTATCTATATCTTTGATAAGATTTTGATTTCCTGTGAGCTTTTTCATCGCATTTTCATAGGCTGTAGAGGTCGAGTTGAGACGGCTCCCCACGGTTTCCAGGTCATCAAGCAGGATTTTGAACTTATGGTAGAGAGAAGCGGCGTGATTGGCGATCTCCACCGCGTTTTGCTGTTGTTTTTCGTTGCTCCACAACGTATCGATGGTTCGCAGCACCGAAAGCAATGTCGTTGGACTTACCAGCAGGATGTTCTTTTGAAATGCCGAATAAAAAAAGGAACTGTCCGCATTTTGCGCCAGGTATAGTGCCGGCTCCACAGGAATGAACATCAGGACGAAATCGGGGCTTTGGATCCTGTAAAGGTCCTCGTATTTTTTGGAACTCAGGTCAACAAGGTGATTATTGAGGGA
>CAZNFK010000204.1:0-2351 GCA_964572365.1 uncultured Flavobacteriaceae bacterium
AAAAGGATGACGGGCTGGTATGGCGAAAAAGAGTTTGAATACACCTATTCCAAAATAACCCGGAAAGCAAAGATCTGGACGCCCGAATTGATCGAACTAAAAAATCTGGTAGAGGAAAAGACCGGAATGGAATTCAATTCCTGCCTGCTCAATCTTTACCACAGCGGGGAAGAGGGGATGTCCTGGCATTCTGATGCCGAAGCCGAGCTGGGAAAAGACCCGGCTATTGCCTCGCTCAGCCTGGGAGCCGAACGCAAATTCGTGCTAAAAAATAAGGTCTCGGGAGATAAAGTGTCCGTAGAGCTGGAAAACGGTAGCCTGCTGCTCATGAAAGGCCAAACCCAGAAATTCTGGCTGCACAGCCTTCCGAAGACCAAAAAGGTGAAGGAGCCGCGCATCAACCTCACCTTTCGGAATATCGTAAAACTTAAAAAATAGAGAATCCGGTAAGGGTGGTGAGCCGTTCCAGGGCAGCCATTCCCAGGGCCGAATTTCCTTTGGGATTCAACGGCGGACTCCATACAGCCACCGCGTAGTGGTATGGGTTCACGGCAACAATGCCCCCGCCCACGCCACTCTTTCCGGGCAGGCCTACCTCAAAGCTGAATTCCCCTGCCTCATCGTAGAAGCCGCAGGTCTGCATGAGGGCGTTGATCCTTTTCACCTGTCTTCCGGTAAGGAATTCCCTTTCAGAATCCAGCACCGATCCGTGGTTGGCAAAAATGATGAAAGCCTGGGCCAGTTCCTTGCAGGACATGGCGATAGAGCACTGGTGGAAATAGAAATCCAGCACCTTCTCCACGTCATTTTCAATATTTCCAAATGACTTCAGGTAATTTACCATCGCGTAATTGCGGTAGCCCTGGGCCTGTTCAGATGCGGCAACGGTAGTGTCAAAGTCAATGCTGGAGTCGCCGGTGATCTCGTGCAGAAATGCCAGCAATGCGGCCTTTGGATTGGTGAAATACGACACCAGCACATCGGCAACGACCAAAGCGCCGGCATTGATATAGGGGTTCCGCGGAATTCCGGAGTCGTTTTCCAGCTGCGATAGTGAGTTGAACGGGTCTCCAGAAGGCTCAACCCCCACTCGGTTCCACAGGTCATCGCCTACCACCTTCATGGCTAAAGCCAGGGTGAATACCTTGGAGATGGACTGTATTGAAAAACGTTCATTGCTGTCGCCAAAATGATAATTATTCCCACCCAGGTCGTACAGGTGCATTCCGAATTTATTCGAAGGTACCTTGGCCAGTTCGGGAATGTAAGAAGCCACCTTTCCCGAAGGCTGGATCTCGGAGAATTCCTGTTTGATCTGGTTCAGGATCTTTTGGTATTCTATGTTAGCTGAGGTCATTGAGCAGGGTTTCCGGTTCTATTTCATAAGGTTCTTTTCCGGCCTCAAAAATACGGGCAGACAATTCCCCTTTTAGAGTAATGTTTTGATCTTTCACTTCCAGCCAGCTGCCTTCCCGCAAACCAACTACGGGGGGAGTGTTGAACTGGTGAAATTCCTTGATGCGGGTCTCCCGGGTCTCCCCTTTGTGGGTGGAATTAGGATCGGGATCCAGGTAATGCGGATTGATGTTAAAAGGAACGAACCCCAGGGTCTTGAAGCTTGGGGGATAGACAATGGGCATGTCGTTGGTGGTTTTCATGGTGAGGCCGCCAATGTTGGTGCCCGCACTGGTGCCCAGGTAAGGCGTGCCTTTTTCAATAGCGTCTTTTAGCGGCTTGAGCAGGTTATGGTAATACAATTGCTCCACCAGCAAAAAAGTATTTCCGCCGCCGGTAAAGATCCCTTCTGCACCGGCCACCGCGTCGGCGGCACTGTCGAATTCATGGATTCCTTTTACTGCTAATCCTATCTTTTTGAAAGCTTTCGCTGCCAGGGCAGTATATTCATCATGGCTTATCCCCCCTGGACGCGCATAGGGGATAAAAAGAATTTCAGTACAGCCCTTAAAATGCCCTTTTAAAGTGGGCAAAATATAATCGAGGTAATCCTGTCCGTGTAGGGTAGAGGTGCTCGCCAGGATAAGGTTTTTCATAGTTGGAGGTTTTTTTGTAAAAATAAGCAAGAATTTGGGGGTTTCCTAATATGGTTCCAACTCGAGATCATACTTCCTGTCTTCGATTCCTGACCCTTCAGTTGCCTGTTGCGGGTTGCCTGTTGCGGGTTAGTTTGAAAAATATCCAAAACAACAAACCATAAACCATACACCAAGAATTAACTAAAGTTTAGTCGCCATTTAGATTTTTATAAACAATAGATTTTGTTTCTTTAAGAAAAGCCGATCCATGAAAACCTTAGTAACAATAAGCCTTTTACTGTTTACCTGCCTCGGATT
>CAZNFK010000205.1:0-2336 GCA_964572365.1 uncultured Flavobacteriaceae bacterium
AATGACGTGAAATGGCTTTCCCAGTTCAGCGCGCGAAAGAACTGCGCAGATTTCGCCGGCTTTATCGCGTATAATAAAAAAGGACAGGAGGTATTCTCTTTTGGGAAGCATAAAAATAAGTGTGTGGAGGATATTTTTGACCAGGAGCCGGGGTATTATGGCTGGATCCAGAATTCAGATTTTCCCCTGTATACCAAAAAAGTGCTTACCGCAATCAAACTAAGAAAACTAAATACTAAAGTTAAATAAGCGATCCTTCCGCAGCAATAACTATGAAGATCATTTGTGTAGGCCGTAATTATACCGAACATATCGCGGAACTTGAGAACGAAAAACCCGAAGATCCGGTATTGTTTCTGAAGCCCGATACCGCTATTCTGCTTAAAAAACAACCTTTTTTCATTCCTCCGTTTTCCAGTGATGTGCATTACGAAGTGGAATTGCTGGTGAGGATCAACCGGGTGGGAAAACACATTCAGAAGAAATTCGCCCATAAATATTACGATGAAATTGGGCTGGGGATAGATTTTACGGCAAGAGATCTTCAGAAGAAATTAAAAGAGAAAGGTCTTCCCTGGGAAAAAGCCAAGTCTTTTGACGGGGCCGCGGTTATTGGGGAGAAATGGCTGAAAAAGGAGCGTTTTCAGGATGTGGACACTATTCCATTCAGTCTCAAAAAGAACCAGAATGTGGTGCAATCTGGAAATTCTTCACATATGCTTTGGAAGATTGACGAATTAATTGAATATATTTCACAATATTTCACGCTGAAGATCGGTGATGTTATATTTACAGGAACACCCGCGGGGGTAGGCCCGGTGGCGATAGGTGATGAGCTCACGGGTTTCATAGAGGACGAGCAAATTTTTTCAATACAGGTAAAATAATGAGCAGTTACAATTTAGACAGTGTGGAAGAAATGGCCGGTGGCGACCAGGACTTCGTTAAAGTCGTAGTACAGACATTCCTTGAGGAAATTCCGCCCGATCTTGAAGCCATGAACCAGGCGGTGGCCGAGAACAATCCAGGCCAGGCCTACCAGTATGCGCACAAAATGAAACCGAATCTTCAAATGTTTGGATTGGAGCTTATGCCGCAGATCAAAATCATTGAAGAATGGGCTAAATCTGGGCAGGACAAGAAAACCGTAGACCAGGCTGCACAAAAGATCACCCTGAAAGTTAAATCGGCCGAGCAGGAGCTCAAGGATGATTTCGACCTGTAATGACTGCAGAAATTATTACCATTGGTGATGAGATCCTGATAGGGCAGATTGTCGACTCCAATTCTGCTTTTATTGCCAAGGAATTAAATAAGATCGGGATTTCCGTTTTCCAGATCACTTCTATCCAGGATGACAAGCTGCATATCCTAAACGCGCTTGATGAAGCTTCGGCCCGTGCCGATATCGTCATCATGACCGGCGGACTGGGGCCTACCAAAGATGACGTCACCAAATACACTTTTTGCGAATACTTCGACGACACTTTAAAACTCAATGAAGCGGTTCTCGACCACATCGAGAAGCTTTTTAAAAAATACAAGGTTACCCCAATTTCCGATCTCAATCGTGAACAGGCCATGCTGCCTTCAAAGGCCGGGGTGCTTCATAATGAATACGGCACAGCGCCGGGGATGTGGATGGAAAAGGACGAAAAAGTGTTCATTTCCATGCCCGGAGTGCCTTACGAGATGAAGGAGCTCATGGAGCGGGAGGTGATCCCACGGCTTCGGGAGAAATACCATAGACCCTTCATTTATCACAAGACCATCCTTACACGCGGAATGGGTGAAAGCGCCGTTGCGAACAAACTTGCCGCCTGGGAGGATAAATTACCTGCTCATCTAAAATTTGCTTATTTACCAGACATTGGCAGTGTGCGGCTGCGTATTTCGGGAAAAGGGGAAAATGAGGACGCCCTGATCTCTGAAGTGGAAAAGCAGGTGGAGAGCCTGTATGAGATCCTTGGAGATATTATTTCTGAAGAGCAGGAGGAAGACGAGACCATCGCGGTGCAGATCAGTAAGATCCTCACCTCTGAAAAGAAATTCTTGTCGGTTGCCGAAAGTTGTACCGGGGGCGCTTTGGCAGCCGAATTCACCACGCATCCCGGCGCTTCGAAATGCTTCAAAGGCGGAATGGTCTCTTATGCCACCCAGACCAAGGTCGAGATGTTGCAGGTCAAAAAAGAACTTATAGAAGAGTACAGTGTGGTGAGTGCTGAGGTAGCTGAGGCCATGGCTAAGAACGCCCGAAAGCTCTTTAAGTCTGATTACGCTTTATCTACAACCGGCAATGCCGGTCCAACCAAGGGAGACAGTGACGCCGAGGTGGG
>CAZNFK010000206.1:0-2218 GCA_964572365.1 uncultured Flavobacteriaceae bacterium
GCGAAAAATATAAAAAGGGCAAACGCTGTAAGCGCTGCCCTTGTTTTGATCTTATTTAGTCTTCGCCTTCTGGTAAGCATCCAGCTTCTGCGGCCCCTCCAGGATTATTCTTATAACTTTTAAAAATCCCTCTTCAGTGGTGGCTATTTGCCATTTCACAAGTGTAATGGCTCCGTTCTCAATTTCAAGTCCTGTAATGGAACGTGGATGAACACAGCTCCCATCATTGAAATAGGGGATCTCACCGGGTTTGGGAAACCGTGGCCTGTGAGTGTGGCCGGTAATAGTAAACTGGTCATTATTTTCTACAATCCATTTTTTTGTCCTGCGTTCGATCTTATTGAGTTCTGTGTTGTTCTTTGCCGGACTTGTAGGATCACCAATTCCGAAAATTTGTAATTGTCTCCACAGCACTCTCACCAGGAATCTGTCAATTTTCCACATGTAATAATGAAGCCAGTCTACCTGGTGCCCGTGCACCATAAAGATCTCCTGCCCTGTTATTTGATGTTGGAGTACAAGAGCTTCAGGAAATTTAATACCGGGGAAGAGTGGGAGTTCCTTTTCGGTACCGGTATCATAATACTTATAAAGATGCTTAGCTACATAATCCTGATCGCTGTACGCCATATCATGATTGCCTACAATTCGAAAAAGCCGTCCTTCAGTAAAAAACAGCCGCATTAACTTAAAAACATCCTTATGAGCTTCAAATATGGATTCGAAGGTCAGGTTTTCCCACAGCTCATCGCCATCTCCCAGTTCGCAGTAGGTAAAACCATTCCTGTAATAGTGGGAGAGGGCATGAAAGTAGCTGTTGCGGTTGTTAGCAAAATCATCAGCAAAGCTATTGTTGCCACGGTGACAATCACTGAAGATGATGAATTTTGAGTCATCATCGAACGGGATCCGGAATGCATTGTCGTATGCCTGGTTCAATCTGCTTCCGGAAGACATCTTTTTACTTTTTTTCTATTGAAATGCGGAGATGCCGGTAATGTCCATTCCGGTGATCAACAGGTGAATATCATGAGTTCCTTCGTAGGTGATCACACTTTCCAGGTTCATCATGTGGCGCATGATGCTGTACTCGCCGGTGATTCCCATTCCGCCTAAAATTTGCCTTGCTTCTCTCGCGATCTCGATCGCCATGTTCACGTTGTTTCTTTTCGCCATGGATATCTGCGCTGAGGTCGCCCTGCCTTCATTACGAAGTACACCCAGTCTCCAGGCCAGAAGTTGAGCTTTAGTGATCTCCGTGATCATTTCGGCCAATTTCTTTTGTTGCAGCTGGAAACTCGCGATAGGCTTTCCAAACTGCTCACGTTCTTTGGAATATCTCAGGGCCGTATCATAGCAATCCATAGCCGCTCCTATCGCTCCCCAGGCGATCCCATAACGTGCAGAATCCAGGCAGCCAAGAGGTGCTCCTAATCCGCTTTTTTCGGGCATCAGATTTTCCTTCGGAACTTTGACATTGTCAAAAATAAGTTCTCCGGTCGCGCTTGCGCGAAGGGACCATTTGTTGTGCGTTTCGGGAGTGGTGAAGCCCTCCATTCCACGTTCGACAATAAGTCCATGGATGCGGCCTTCCTCGTTTTTGGCCCAAACAATTGCAATGTCTGCAAAAGGTGCATTTGAGATCCACATTTTTGCCCCGTTTAGCAGGTAATGGTCGCCTTTGTCTTTGAAATTGGTGGTCATTCCGCCGGGATTCGAGCCGTGATCGGGTTCTGTTAGTCCGAAGCAGCCCATCATCTCCCCGGAAGCCAGTTTAGGAAGGAATTTTTTCTTTTGTTCTTCAGTTCCGTATTTAAAAATGGGATACATCACCAGGGAGGACTGAACCGAAGCGGTGGAACGCACTCCGCTGTCACCTCTTTCGATCTCCTGCATGATGAGGCCGTAGGATATCTGGTCGAGTCCCGCACCGCCGTATTCTTCTGGAATGTACGGTCCAAATGCACCTATTTCGGCAAGTCCGTTTATAAGTTGTTTTGGAAATTCAGCTTTTTGCGCTGCTTCTTCAATAATGGGAGAAACCTCTCTTTTTACCCATTCCCGGGAAGCATCGCGCACCATTTTATGTTCGTCGCTTAATAGGTCATCAAGATTGTAATAATCTGGCGCCTGAAATTGATCTTTCATTGTTAGTTGTTTATTGTTTGTCTGGAAAAGTAAATTTAAGCAAACAGAAGTTAGGGGCAAGAGGGAAAAT
>CAZNFK010000207.1:0-2193 GCA_964572365.1 uncultured Flavobacteriaceae bacterium
TTTCTTCTCTTGTCATAATCCAATAATATTATTGCTCAGTGAACCTTTTAGTATCTATCTCCACACTAGGACTCATGGTGCTAGACATGTGGATACTCTTAATGTATACACCTTTAGCAGCCGTAGGCTTCAATTTTACCAGGGTAGTTAATAATTCTCTTGCGTTCCCAGCAATTTTCTCAGCATCAAAAGACGCTTTTCCAATTCCCGCATGAACAATACCGGTTTTGTCAACTTTGAAATCGATCTTACCGGCTTTCACGTCTGAAACAGCTTTTGCGACATCCATAGTTACCGTACCGGTCTTTGGGTTTGGCATAAGCCCTCTTGGTCCAAGAACACGTCCCAGTGGTCCAAGTTTACCCATAACGCTAGGCATAGTGATGATCACATCAACATCTGTCCATCCTCCCTTGATCTTGTCAAGGTACTCATCTAATCCAACATAATCTGCACCGGCAGCTTTAGCTTCTTCTTCCTTATCTGGAGTCACAAGAGCCAAAACTTTTACGTCTTTACCTGTACCGTGAGGTAGGGTAACAACACCTCGCACCATTTGATTTGCCTTACGTGGGTCAACGTTCAAACGAACTGCCAAATCCACAGAAGGATCAAAGTTTACGTTGGTAATCTCTTTTATTAAAGCTGAAGCTTCTGCAACCGAATAAGTTTTACCTTTTTCAAGTTTAGACTGTGCTTCCTTTTGCTTTTTAGTCAATCTTGCCATTCTTAATTTCTTTTTGGATTAAAAAGGTGCTTGTCCTTTTACAGTAATTCCCATAGATCTTGCTGTTCCCGCAACCATTTTCATTGCAGCCTCAATAGTAAACGCATTAAGATCCTGCATTTTATCTTCAGCAATGGCTCTTACCTGATCCCAAGAAACACTAGCTATCTTCTTACGGTTTGGTTCACCAGACCCTTTTTTAGCTTTCGCAGCTTCCAAAATCTGTACTGCAGCCGGAGGGGTTTTAATTACAAAGTCAAAAGATTTGTCTTTGTAAACAGTGATAACAACAGGTAAAACCTTACCTTGCTTATCCTGGGTCCTTCCGTTGAATTGCTTACAGAACTCCATGATATTCACCCCGGCAGCACCCAAAGCTGGACCTACTGGTGGTGAAGGGTTAGCAGCACCTCCGCGAACTTGCAACTTAACAACCTTACTTACTTCTTTTGCCATTTTTCTAATTTTAAGATGATAGTTTTGTTAGTGGAAGCATTACTTAAACTATCGAAAATATGTATGTGTAACAGTTATTATACTTTTTCTACCTGCATATAGCTCAATTCCAACGGTGTCTTTCTTCCGAAGATCTTCACCATCACCTCAAGCTTACGCTTCTCTTCATTAATCTTCTCTACAGTACCGTTGAAACCATTGAAAGGTCCGTCGATAACTTTGATAGTCTCCCCTATCGTGAACGGTATGGCCACATTATCTGTCTTCACAGAAAGTTCATCAACCTTACCTAACATTCGGTTTACTTCAGATTTTCTAAGAGGCACAGGATCTCCGCCTTTGGTCTCTCCTAAAAATCCAATCACTCCGTTTATGGATTTGATTATATGCGTAACTTCCCCACCAAGGTTGGCAAGGATCATTACATAACCGGGAAAGTAAACACGCTCTTTGTTCACTTTTTTCCCGTTTCTTATCTGGATCACTTTTTCGGTAGGAACAAGAACCTGATCAATAAAATCTTCAAGACCTTCATGAGCGATCTCCCGCTCAATATATTCCTTTACCTTATTTTCCTGTCCGCTAACGGCACGAACTACATACCACTTTTTGTCTTTCACTTCTGCCATAGCAATACAATTTAAGATTTGATCCACTCAAAATATTGCTCGATAGCACCACTAAAGACAGTGTCTACTCCCCAGATCACCAAAGCAAAAATGATAGAAAAAACAGCCACAACCACGGTTAGTCTTTGAGCTTCGGGCCAGGTTGGCCAGGTTACGTGGTTCTTTAACTCGTTGTATGACTCTGATAAATAATTTGCTATTCCTGCCATGGTACTTTTAATTTATTCACCCCTTCTACGGGCGCAGGCTCAAAGATTATTTTTTCTGAAGATCTCTTCTGCCCGATTGATCAATATTGTTTAGGAACACAGGTTAATAACCGAACATTTCCTTAAGCACGGGTTGAGAGACTCGAACTCCCGACACCTGGTTTTGGAGACC
>CAZNFK010000208.1:0-2176 GCA_964572365.1 uncultured Flavobacteriaceae bacterium
CGAATGGGAAGAGCATTTGAATTCAGAAAAGCGCGTAAAATGAAGCGTTGGTCGGCTATGGCCAAAGCTTTTACCCGCATAGGAAAAGATATTGTAATGGCCGTAAAGGAAGGTGGACCAGATCCCGACACCAATGCACGGCTACGGGCAGTTATCCAGAATGCGAAGAGCGTCAACATGCCCAAAGACAATATTGAGCGCGCTATTAAAAGGGCTTCAGATAAAAACCAGGGCGACTACAAGATCGTTCTTTTCGAGGGTTATGCCCCACATGGTATTGCCGTGTTGGTAGAAACCGCTACCGACAACAATAACCGTACGGTAGCAAACATTCGTTCCTACTTCAATAAATGCGACGGGAACCTGGGAACTTCGGGCTCTGTTGAATTCATGTTCGATCATACCTGT
Organism: uncultured Flavobacteriaceae bacterium; assembly: GCA_964572365.1. GTDB lineage: Bacteria > Bacteroidota > Bacteroidia > Flavobacteriales > Flavobacteriaceae > Salinimicrobium. Next base: position 409 of record CAZNFK010000208.1, read on the forward strand.
AACTTCAGGATACCTAAAGAAGGAATCGACCCGGAAGAACTCGAACTCGAACTCATAGATTTTGGAGCTGAGGAGGTTTTCGAAGACGAAGACGGTATTTTGATCTATGCTCCTTTCGAAGCTTTTGGCGCCCTGCAAAAGGAACTGGAGAGCCGCGGAATAGAGATCATCTCTTCAGGATTTGAGCGCATTCCGCAGGTGACCAAGAAATTATCTCCCGAAGATGCCGCAGATGTGGAGAAACTCCTGGAAAAACTCGAGGAAGATGATGATGTACAGCACGTATATCACACCATGGAAGAATTAGAAGAATAAACCAACAAAAAAAGGCCGGCACACACCGGCCTTTGATTTTTGATGCAGAACGAGAAACATAGAAAAGCCATAAAGGCCTCTTATTTCAGCATTTTTGGAAATGCAGCTTTGGCTATTATCAAAGGAGTGACAGGGATCTTCGGAAATTCATACGCCTTAATTGCGGATGCCATCGAATCTACCACCGATGTCTTTGCCAGTCTGCTCGTTCTGCTTGGATTGCGTTATTCTGCCCGTCCGGCAGATGAAAATCACCCTTACGGCCATGGCCGCGTGGAGCCGCTGGTCACCTTTGCCGTTGTTGGTTTCCTGGTGGTTTCGGCCACCATAATTGTTATGGAGAGTATTGAAAATATCCAGACTCCGCACAAAGTCCCCAAACCCTATACTTTGCTGGTTTTGGGAGCCATCATCATCATAAAAGAGATCTTTTATCGTTTTATTTCCAGGAAAAGTGAGGAAACCAAAAGCAGCTCCCTAAAGGCTGATGCCTGGCACCACCGTAGTGATGCGATCACCTCCCTGATGGCTTTTATAGGGATCTCCATAGCTCTTGTGATGGGCAAAGGTTATGAAACCGCCGATGACTGGGCAGCGCTGCTTGCATCCGGGTTTATCCTTTTCAACGCCTACCTCATCATGCGACCTGCCCTGGGCGAGATCATGGATGAACATTTATACGACGATCTTGTAGAGGAAATAAGAGAGATCTCGCACACAGTTCCCGGGGTTATAGAAACCGAAAAATGTTTTGTTCGCAAGACCGGGATGACCTTTCATGTAGACCTTCATGTAGTGGTTGACGGGGAACTCACTGTGAACAAGGGCCACGAGATCGCTCACGATCTAAAAAATACCCTTTTGGAAGAAATTCCCGATATCGCCGATATCCTCATCCACATAGAGCCACACGACCTGGAAGAAACCAGGAACAATTGATCGGGATTTCATAAAAATTTTATAATCTGCCGGGCACTTTCCCTAACCCACCGTCAATTCCCTATCTTTAAAGAATAATTCAGAATTAAAATTAATGGATATTAAATTAGCCGTTCTAATAGACGGAGATAATATTCCTTCGGCATATGTGAAGGAAATGATGGAAGAGATCGCAAAATATGGCAATCCCACCATAAAACGAATTTACGGCGATTGGACTAAGCCTCATCTTGTAAAATGGAAAAATGTGCTCCTGGAAAATGCCGTGACCCCTATTCAACAATACGGATACACTCAAGGTAAAAATGCCACCGATTCCGCGATGATCATTGATGCCATGGACATACTCTACTCAGGAAAAGTCAATGGTTTTTGCCTTGTTTCCAGTGACAGTGATTTCACTCGTCTGGCCACCCGTCTTAGAGAAGCCGGTATGAACGTGATTGGCATTGGAGAAAAGAAAACCCCAGATCCTTTCATCGTAGCCTGTGACCGGTTCATCTACATCGAGATC
>CAZNFK010000209.1:0-2112 GCA_964572365.1 uncultured Flavobacteriaceae bacterium
ATCCCGATACCCGGATCATTTTGGCGGGCATGGAGATCCCGCCGAACATGGGACCTGAATATACAGCAGAATTCCGGAGCATATTCCCCAAGCTGGCTGAAAAGAACAATGTGGAACTCATTCCTTTTCTTCTGGAAGACGTAGCCGGAAACCCCGCTCTCAACCAGGCAGACGGCATTCATCCCACGGCTGAAGGTCATAAGATTCTGGCCAAAAATATCTGGGAGATTTTAAAGCCAATGGTCGAGAAATAAGGTTGCTTTTATTTTCTACGGAATTGTTTTTGTTTTTTACAAAATAGATTATATTTGCACCCGCCTACGGAGAAAGGCTGAAGCCTTTTCCTTCGGCAGGCAGGCCCGCTACTTCTTCATAGAAAAGCAGGCAATAATTAGGCCTCGTGGCGCAACTGAATAGCGCATCTGATTACGGCTCAGAAGGTTCCAGGTTTGAATCCTGGCGAGGTCACTTAGGAAGTCCTCCAATAAAACGCAACAACTTGATATGAAAGGTGTTGCGTTTTTATTTTGTCTTAACCTCATCGTTTTAAGTCCACATTTAGTCCACAAGTGCTAATGTAGCTTGTTTTCATTGTAATAGTTTATTGACTTACACATTAACACCAAAAATATAGCCTACCAATGCTGATAACCCCATTGCAATGGTTCCCCATATCGTGATTCTCAAAATAGCTTTTTTTATACTGGATCCCCCTGTTTTTGCAGATGAAGCTCCCAGAATCACAAGAAATATTAATGTGAATCCATATAACCAATATTCCATTCCCCTGACAGGGGCAAAAAGAACGGTTAATAATGGCATAACACCTCCTATTGTAAAAGAAGCTCCTGATGCCAGAGCGGCTTGGATTGGATTGGCTTTACTTATTTCATTGATACCTAATTCATCTCTAATGTGAGTGGCCAATCCATCTTTTTCTGTCAACTCAAGGGCCACTTGACGTGCGGTTTCTTTTTTTAAACCTCTCCTTTCATATATTTGAGCCAGGATATTTAGCTCTTCTTCAGGCATTTCTTTTAGTTCCTTTTTCTCCCGCTCAATATCGGCTTTTTCAGTATCTGTCTGGGAACTAACTGACACATACTCACCAGCTGCCATTGAAAGGGCGCCAGCCACGAGGCCCGCTACCGTAGCTAAAACAATAGGGTCTCGTGTAGTACTTGCAGCAGCTACACCTATCGCCAGACTGGAAATGGAAATTATTCCATCATTTGCTCCCAGGACAGCCGCTCTTAGCCAATTGCTGCGATGTATATAATGGACGTCTAAATAATTATCAAGTGTTCTCATTTTTGCATATGTCAAAAGCCATTTGTTTTTGTAAATCAATATTTTATCCTTTTCGCATTTGCGCAACGGGTAACGGTTGAAAATCTTAAGGGTTTCACAGGTTATCTCTCTAAATATTCCTGTAGGGAGGGAATGAAACAAATATAAAGGAATAAAGTAAAATGAAAATAGGTTTGGAGTCGACTAGAGGGTATATTATAAACATCAGATCGAATCGAAAAAAGGCCTATTTAAATCAAACATTAAATTCGATATAGGTTCCGTTATGGTGGGAATACCTAAATCTTTCATTGGAAAAAGATCCGGCGATATGGCAGTTTCGAAGGGAGTTGTAAACGGCTAGTTGTCATCTGCTTTGTTCAGCTCTTCAAAATTTTTTGGACTGGTTTTCTGAATCTGCTCTACTGAAAGTATCTCCTGGATTGATACTTACTGCACGATCAGCGAAATACTGTTCTGTTTTAATTGTATCGCATCCCAAAGGGGATTTCCGCAATGTCGGCCAGAGCCTGATGATTCAAATCAGTTTCCTAAAAATAAAGAATTCTAATAGGTACTGAAGCCTCACAACTAACATTGTGCGGGGAGCACCTCTCTCCTGGTTCTGCCAAATGTTTTTCCTTTAAATGGTTCTCTTATTTCGTAAGTTCGCACTATTTCCAAAATGGATACCCCTTATGACTAGTCCTACTCCAGAAAATCAGCCTGATCTCGAAGCTTTTTTTCGTTTATCCCATGATAATCTCTGTATTGCCGGATACGATGGCTACTTCAGAAAAGTGAATCCTGCCTTTGTAAACC
>CAZNFK010000210.1:0-2097 GCA_964572365.1 uncultured Flavobacteriaceae bacterium
TTTCTGCCAGTTCTACCATTTTCAGGCAGTATAATGAGCAGACTTTTAGAGAGATAAATTTACCACCCGGTTTCCTTAACGGGATACCAACCTTGTATCAGCGAAACTTCCTTTTTGACTGGCAGTATACCATCAATTATAACTTTACTAAAAGCCTTAGTTTAAATTTTAATTCTTCTACAAACCGAATTATTCGAAATTACCTCGATGAGGAGAACAGGCCTGATACCACTACAGATATCTGGGACGGCTTCTTCAATACCGGGGTGCCAAATCAGCATTTTCAATCCCTGCAGGTGAACTATGAACTGCCGTTCTCAAAAGTTCCGGTGCTGGAATTTATCAATACCACGTATTCATACACCGGGAACTTCCAGTGGGAAAGAGGTTCCGAAATGTTCAGGTTTCTCGAGGACATCCCAAACCTTGGAAATACGGTACAGAATTCAAATTCTCACAAGATCAATGCGAATCTTGAAATGCAAACTCTCTATGACTATGTGGGCTTGAAAAAGAGGACTGCAGGCACTGCTGGAGAGACCATTGAAGAAAGAAGCAAAAATGTTCCCACTCTAAAACCTGCGGGAGCAGAGGAGGAAGGCAAGGGAGACAACGGTCTCAGTGGAGGGGATAAAACCTATAACACTTTAATTGGCCTGCTCACCGCGATTAAGAAGATACAGGTGAACTACCAGGAAAATAATGGAATATTCCTTCCGGGTTATGTCAATGACATTGGCTTTTTGGGCACCTGGAAACCTACTGTCGGATTCACCCTGGGTAGTCAGGAGGAGGTACGATACCTGGCGGCGAGAAAAGGTTGGCTCACCCTCTATCAGGATTTTAACCAGCAGTATTCCGAAGTAGAAAACGAGCAGTTGGGCATCAATGCGAATGTTTCGCTGCTGCCCGATCTTACTATTGAGCTGAGTGCGGGGAGAATGTATTCTGAAACCTTCTCGGAAAATTACCGTGTGGTGGGTAACCAGTATGTACCCTTAACTCCGGTAACCTTTGGAAATTTTAATATCTCCACTATTCTAATAGGAACAGCCTTTAATGAAAGTACCGCGGAATCTTCAGCAACATTTCAGGAATTCAGAGAAAATAGGCTGGCTGTAGCCAGGAGGTTGGCTATTGAGAATGGTTTTGATCCTAATGAAACCGATGCAGATGGCTATCCTGTAGGTTTTGGAAAGACCAGCCAGAATGTACTTTTACCGGCATTTCTTGCGGCATACTCGGGTAAAGATGCAGGACAGATCTCGCTGGGGGCATTTCGGGATTTTCCTTTGCCCAACTGGAACCTGAAGTATACCGGCTTTATGAGAATACCCTGGTTCCAAAAGAATTTTAAGCGCTTTTCGCTCAACCACGGCTACAGTGCGGGATATACCATTAACCAGTTCCAGACGAACCTGGATTATGATCCCGAGAACCCCACAGATGTTGACCAGGCCGGTAATTATAAAAGTGAACTCCTTTATTCCAATGTGAACTTAACAGAGCAATTCAGTCCGTTGGTACGAATTGATTTTGAGATGAACAATTCGGTGAAGATCCTCGCCGATGTGCAAAAAGACCGGGCTCTTTCCTTAAGCTTTGATAACAACCTGCTAACCGAGATCAGTGGAAACCAATACACGGTAGGACTCGGCTACCGAATCAAAGACCTGAAGTTTACAACGACAGTAGGAGGGAAACAGCGAATACTGAGCAGTGACCTTAATTTCAAGGCCGATGTTTCCTATCGGCACAATGAGACTATCATCAGGTATCTCGATGTGGACAACAACCAGGTGACGGCGGGGCAGGATATTTGGGCAATCAATTTCACGGCAGATTATGCCCTCTCAAAAAACCTTACGGCCCTGGTTTACTATGACCATAGTTTTTCAGAGTATGCTATTTCCACAGCTTTCCCTCAAACCACCATCAGGTCTGGGATAACTTTACGATATAACTTCGGAAATTAACAATTGGCTCTTGAACAAAACAATTAAAAAATTAACTTTGTAATTATAAATAACTAACCAATGAAGATTCCAAAAGATTTAAAGTACACCAATGATCACGAATGGGTGAAAATTGAAGGCG
>CAZNFK010000211.1:0-2083 GCA_964572365.1 uncultured Flavobacteriaceae bacterium
GATTTCACTGAAGGAGATCATCTCCTTCCGCAGTTTGGGGCAAGGGCCCGACACTACAATTTTATGGAAGTGGATGATATTTATTATTATCATGTGCCCACTCCTTTTACCGAACTATACTTCAAAACCGTTTTTGAACAGGGACAGACGCTGGACGCTTTTTTTACGATCAACACTTCCGAAAACCTCAATTTTTCGATCGCTTATAAAGGACTTCGGTCATTGGGTAAATACCAGCACATGTTGGTTAGTACCGGAAATTTCCGGACAACCGTGTCATATAACACCCCCAATAAAAAGTATTATTTAAATACCCATTTTGTTTCTCAGGACCTGATGAACGAAGAGAACGGCGGACTTACCCAGCGATCACTTGAAAATTTCATTTCCAAAGATCCCGAATTTGACGATCGCTCCAGGCTGGATGTGATGTTCGAAGATGCTCAGAGCACATTATACGGGAAAAGATTTTTTCTGGACCATTCCTATCATTTTGGAGAGGCATCTTCTTCGGGTTTATCTGTTGGACACAGGCTGAATTATTCCTATAAAAAATTCGAATTTCGGCAGGAGACGGCAAACGAGCTGTTTGGTCCCTCTTTTGAAGAAGTTGGGGTACATGACGAAACAAGGCTGGAGTCTGTCTACAATGAAGGTTTCGTAGAATTCGACTCCGGACTTTTAGGTCGGCTGCGGATCAAATCCGGCTTCACCCATTACAACTATGGTTATGAAACCGTGCTCGATCTTGAATCCGGCTTTATTGAAAATCGGCTTATCGGTGATGTATTGTCGGCAGGAGCCTCTTACTCGAATAAGTTTGGAGGCTTTGTTCTGGAGGCCGATGGAATGCTGAATGTTTCCGGAGATATGAATGGATACGATCTTGAAGCCCAACTTTCTTTTGCTCCAAAAGAGGATATTTGGGCAGCGATAGGAGTAGAGGTCAATGATCGTGCGCCTAACTGGAATTTTCTTCTCTACCAAAGCGACTACATAAATTACAACTGGCAAACCGGTTTTTCGAATGTCAATACCCAGGCACTCAAATTTCATTTATTGGCACCTCGTTGGGTGAATGTGGAGGCATCTTTTTCCAGGGTAGGGAATTATACTTACTTCGCAAACAATGAAACTGGTTATGTAAAGCCCTTTCAGAGCGATGAACAGGTTAATTACGCCAGGGTAAAAGTAAATCGTGATTTTGAATTCGGAAAATTCGCTTTGGCCAATACCCTGCTGTTCCAAAAAGTGCTGGAGGGGGAAGAGGTGTTGAATGTGCCTTCCTTTATTACCCGAAATTCTTTTTACTACCAGGATCATTGGTTCAAAAAGGCGCTTTACCTGCAAACCGGTTTTACCGCCAATTATTTCAGCAGCTATGAAATGAATGGTTATGATCCCGTTCTGGCCGAATTTTATGTTCAGAATGATCGCGAGTTTGAAGGGCTGCGCTCTGTGGATTACTTTTTTAACGGAAAAATCAGGCAGGCCAGGATCTTTTTTAAGCTCGAAAGGCTGGATGCTCTCCTATTGGGAAACAACAATTTTGCAGCCCCCTCTTATCCTTATCGTGATTTCGCAGTCCGTTTCGGGCTGGTGTGGAATTTCTTCATGTAGTATTTGGGCGTTCCCCACTTTCGCTAAAGCTATAGTGGGTCGGGCTATCCGCTTCAATCTTTTTGTTCGTGCCTCTCAAAAAGGATTTCCGCTGCTATCCCTAACGCGAGGAAGTTTTACTAACCCTTTCAGGGTTTGGAACCCTGAAAGGGTGGAATAGGAGGAGGGAGCTGAAAAAATAATTTCCTCCCAAAAACCACATTTTCAAGCCTTTATTTCTGAAGCTTAAAAAAACCTTAAAAAAGTTGCTGTCTGCTCTTGCGGGATTTAAAAACAGGCGTATATTTGCACCCGCTTTGAGAAACAACAAAGGGTCTTAGGACTGGGAGTTGTGAGCCCAATAGGGCAGGAGCTTCAAAGCAAATACGTTCTCTGAAAAAAGTTTAAAATTTTGTTTGTTTTGTATTTGAAAAAGGTTGTAAGTTTGCATCCGCTTTCACGACGAAATAAGTTGCCGGAAGCT
>CAZNFK010000212.1:0-2080 GCA_964572365.1 uncultured Flavobacteriaceae bacterium
ATTTTATCCTTTATAGCCTCTACTTTATTCATGTTGACATCCACACCAATGACTTCATTTCCCATGCTGGTAAGTTTTTCAGCAAGGGAAGCACCAAAATTGCCAAGTCCAATTATTATATATTTCATGCCCGTTGATTTTAATTCATCAAAATTTCTTCCTTCGGATAGTTATAGTTTAAATTCTTCACCCTTCTTAACAGCGCAATTAGAATGGTGAGCATACTTACCCTACCTATGAACATAGTCGCGATTATTACCAGTTTTGAAGGAGCCGTAAGATCATCTGTAATTCCAAGGCTTAAACCTACGGTACTGTAGGCTGAAAAACATTCAAAGGCGATACTTAAAAGGGTTTTTTCGCTGTCAAAAGAGGCGATGAGGAAGACAGCAGTTCCAATCACCATAAGCGAGAGTGCAATTATAGCAAAAGCTCTGCGCACTGATATTTCTGAAATTTCCCTTCTAAAAACTTCCAATCTGTCTTTTCCTCTTGCGATGCTGAAGAAGTTCAGGGTAGCCAATGCGAATGTACTGGTTTTGATCCCACCACCTGTAGATCCCGGAGAAGCCCCTATCCACATTAAAAGGAATACGATCATTACTGTGGAAAAATTGAGTGCAGACATATCTACAGAATTGAAACCTGCCGTTCTTGGGGTTGCGGCTCCAAAAAAGGCTGTGACTATCTTTCCGAAGGTAGAATGTTCGGCAAGGGTATTATCATATTCAAAATAAAAGAAAAGTACAAAGCCTACCGCTAACAAAGCTGCTGAAGTAACCAGAACAATACGGGTGTTCAGGTTGATGACCCAGGGGATATAAATAGATTCCCGCGGGCTTTGGATCTTCAAAAATTGATTTTTTACGTAGTAGACGGAATACTTGTACAGGTTAAAGAGAATTGGAAAACCGATTCCTCCAAGTATGAAGAGTACAGCGATTATAAGTTGCAGCGGATAGTTAAACTTGAATTCAGCTTCATATAGACTGTTTTCCAGGGTTGAAAAACCTGCATTACAAAAGCCGGAAATAGTATGGAAAATAGAAAAGAAAATTCTCTCTCCAATTGAAGTTATACTGGCGGGATCTATTGAGAAATAGATGAAAATAGCACCGATTAATTCAATAAAAAAGGTAACAAGAATGATCTTTTTAAGTACATCGAAGACCTCCCCGATCTTATCTGAATTGGTCATGTCTTTCAGCATGATTTGATGCTCATAAGAGCTTTTTCCCCTGAAGAAATAACTAAAATAACTGGCAAAGGTCATTATCCCAAGTCCGCCTGCCTGGATGAGGATCAAAATAATGATCTGTCCAAATTGAGTGAAATATGTTCCCGTATCTACCACTATAAGTCCTGTAACACAAACCGCACTCGTTGCTGTAAAGAGTGCATCGAGCGCCGAGATCCCTTCATGGGTAGCTTTTGGGAGTAGCAGTAGCAATGTTCCCAGCAGGATCATTGCCATGAAACTGGCAATGAATAACTGGGCGGGATTCAGGATTTCCCTGTTGTAATTGATTTTTAGCGCAGAAAATTCTCTGAAAAAATATATGAACAGTGCCAGATAGATCCAGCCCATATTATTGAAAAATTCAAGAAAAGGAATATTTATAAGGAGCCAGTCTAACAGCACAGCAGCCATCAGTAGGAACAATAGAAAGATTATCGCATCAAAGATCCTGACGCTGGTTTTGAACTTTTCATCTGACAAAAAATACCTGACTGCTATACTTATAGTTCCAACCATAAGTGCCAGAAAATAGAACTCTTCCAGATATAATTCGGTTGAACTACGGTGGGTGAAACCCACGTCAAAAATCATGGTGAAGACAGAGGCCAGACTAAGCCAAAAGGAAAATTTTTTTATTCGTGAAAGGATCTTCTCCTGATTCTTTGGTTTCCTGATTTCCAATTGAAGAATTTTAGATGTGACCTGTTCTGGTACAATAGTCCAGGAAAATTACCATTAAAACAATAAGAATACCCATGATTATGGCAAACCATTTAATATGGGCGGTACCGGATTTTCCGGAGCCTTTAGTCCTCGACTTATGCTCTTCGCTATCGCTCA
>CAZNFK010000213.1:0-2079 GCA_964572365.1 uncultured Flavobacteriaceae bacterium
GTACTAAGGGTTTTTACAAGGATCGTGATGTCGAGGAAGACATTTCGGTGTTTGATGTAGTACAGGTCATACTGCAGTTTTTCCAGACTGTCAGCGTGACTGTCGGCATAATCGGTCATGACCTGGGCCCAACCGGTAAGGCCGGGTTTAATGAAGTGGCGGGTGTCGTAATACGGGATCATTTCTGTAAGTTCCTTTACAAAAATGGGGCGTTCTGGCCGTGGCCCAATTACGCTCATTTCTCCTTTTATGATGTTGTAGAACTGCGGAAACTCATCGAGCCTGGACCTGCGCAGGAACTTCCCGAAGCGGGTGACCCGGCCGTCATTCTTCTGCGTCCATTGTGCTCCGTTCGCTTCAGCATTGCTGGGCATGGTCCGGAACTTCAGAATATCGAACACTTCTCCGTTCTTCCCTACCCTTTTCTGTTTATAAAAAAGAGGTCCAGGATTCGCAATGAGGTTTCCGAGGAAAATAAAAGGGATAAGTAGAGAGCCGATGATAAGGCCGATAACCGAGATGACGATATCGGCCATCCGGTGGAAAAAAAGGTAAAATTTATTATCATTACTACGGCTGAACCTGAAGAATTTGTAAAAATTGCGTTCGATATGCTGTACCGGGATGCGATGGGTCTTTTCTTCGTAGACCATGCTGTAATCCCGAATGGGGAAACCCCTTTTAAGCAGCACAAAGATCTGCTGATTAAGGTCAGAACTTTCAGCTTCCGGGTCAATATCAGAGATCAGGATCTCGTCTACCTTATGCCTCCTGATGATGGAAGTCAGATCCTGGGAAGAATAGCGGTAAATTCCGGGTTCAAAATTTTCATTTTGAGCCTCCTCCTTTTTGGCCGTATTGACATAACCAATGATCGAGTAATAAGGATCTGCACGCTGTAACTGGCTGGAGATAAGATCAACATTGAAGGAATCCCCAATGATCAAGACCCGCTTTTGAAAACGCCGGGTGGAGATCAAACTTATGTAAGTGTACCGCCAAAGCAGCAGTGCCCCGGCGATAGCCAGGTAAAAATAGACGATCTGCATCCGGTTGTCGGGCAGGACAGGTGTCAAAATTGGCGTGAGCAGAAAAAACAAAACGGTGACCGAGGTGGTGAGGATGACATTTTTAAGTACGGTGTCATACCTGCTGGCCTTTTGAAGGTCATAAAGTTCAAAAACCGTGGAGAACAGCATCAGGTATCCTCCCAGGACAAGGGTCCAGATCCAGAAGTCGGCGCTTAGCCGGTAATAGTCCAGGCTAAAGAAAAGCCCCGCCAGGTATAGAGCGGCCAGGACCCAGATCATGTCAAAGATTCGCAGGAACACCTTCCGTTCAGAAATTTCAAGATGAATGCTGCGCCTTTTGGACATTAAAAAGAATTTACGCGGTAAATATAAGGAAGAGTTTAAAGCTGAAAGTTCTGCTTCGTCTTTTTTTGCGCTAAATCTTGAATGGTCCATAAGCCTTCCCGAACCCGCCGCAGGTTCTCCAATTTCTAATGAATCTGTTATCAAAACACCAGGCTTAAGAGTAGGGAGGAATGGATAAGCCCTAAATTTTCCCGGGATCGCTACGGAAGGATTCCAGGATGAAATGCAGGGGGGTTACTTAAGACATTAAATTACTAAAAATCAGAAACCTACAAAACTATCCTGGGAAATTTTTATTTCGGGGTACCGGTAAGTAGTTCCTGCCACAGTAATTTCACCCTTTTCCAGTCGAAAGCCTCCACTTTGCTGCGGGCCGCGCGTGTTCTTTCAACGGATCGCTGAGGATCTTTTAGAACATTTTTTACGGCCTCGGCCATACGTGGTGCATCGCCGGGAGGAACAAGTATACTGTCTATGTCGGCTGAGAGCAGGTATGGGAGTCCGCCCACGTTGGTGGAGATCACCGGCAGCCCCAGGGCCATGGCTTCGATCACGCTAACCGGCGTGTTGTCAACGTTGGTGGTATTCAGAAAAATATCATACTCCCGGGCAAGGGAGGTCCATTCCTTCTTTGACAATCTGCCGGTGAATTTTACCGGTAAGCCTTTGCTGCGAACGTACCGCAGGCAATCATCATAAGATT
>CAZNFK010000214.1:0-2064 GCA_964572365.1 uncultured Flavobacteriaceae bacterium
TTCATTTTACAGCGGTGCAAATTAAGGTGTTTTTACCACTTTATCAACTTAAAACAAAAAACTCTCACAATGTGAGAGTTTTGTATAAAAATCAAAGCTCTTTAAGATTAAGCTTCTACTTCTTCTGTGTTGTCAATCAATACCTGCCCGCGGTAGTATAATTTACCTTCGTGCCAGTGAGCTCTGTGGTACAAATGCGCTTCTCCTGTAGTAGGATCTGTAGCGATTTGCGGAACAGATGCTTTGTAATGCGTTCTTCTTTTATCTCTTCTCGTTTTTGAGATCTTTCTCTTAGGATGTGCCATGGCTGCGTATTATTTATCGTTTAATAAATTTTTCAATTTGTTCCAGCGAGGATCAATCTCCTCCTGTTTTGTTTCTTTTTCTCCCGGACTTAATTCTTCCAGTTTATCAAGTACTTCAGACCTAAGGGTGCCATCTGCAACCCCCGGGTGAACTCTTTTTGACGGAACGGCCAAAACTATAAGCTCGTATATGTACTGTTGTACATTCACTTCATATTCCCCGTGTGGCAGAATAAGAAGGTCTTCATAGTCATCATTGTACTCATCACCAAACTTTATAACCAGGAACAACTCACTTTCTATGGGTTGGTCATACGGTTCATTGGTAAGGTCACATTGGATATTTACCGTTCCCGACGCTTTAAAAGTAAGCTCCATCATGGTTGTTTTCTTCTCTAAAAGAAGGTCAACCTTGACGTCTGCACTGTTAAACTCGTCGTATTCAAAATGTTCAAAGAACTTGTTATCAATACTGTACTCAAACCGGTGCTTTCCTAGTTTTAGTCCCACAAAAGGGATCGTAAACTCCTTTAATTTCCTCATTTCATCATCAGTTTCGAGTGCTTACCCCTCAGGATAAGGCGGGTGCAAAGATATAAAAATTAATGAACTGCAACTTCTTTATAAACAAATTTTTGTTTATATCTTTTTGCTTTGCTTTTTAAGGACGTTACTGGTAAGTTCCATATATTCTTGTCTATTCCTGAAGATATCAATAGCCTTAAACACAGCTTCCTTAAAGGAGTTATGATCGGCCTGATTTTTTCCGGCTATTTCGTAAGCGGTTCCATGATCGGGCGATGTTCTTACCTTTTCCAGGCCGGCTGTGAAATTCACTCCGTTTCCAAAAGACAGGGTTTTAAAAGGTATTAACCCCTGGTCATGATATGCGGCAATAACAGCGTCAAAGTTCTTGTAGTTACCAGACCCGAAAAAGCTGTCTGCTGAATAAGGACCAAAAACCAGTTTTCCGTTATTTCTCATTTTTTCAAGGGTGGGCTTCATGATCTCTTCATCTTCCTTACCTATCACCCCGCTGTCCCCGCTATGCGGATTGATCCCCAAAACCGCGATCTTGGGTTTGGATATCCTGAAATCCTGCTGAAGGGTTTTCGAGATAATGTTGATCTTCTTTTCGATCAATTGAGGCGTAATGGATGTGGCAACATCCTTTACGGCAACATGATCTGTCAATAATCCAACCTTTAACTCATCTGTGATCATGAACATTAGGCTTTCCCCGTTCAACTCCCTGGCTAAATAATCTGTATGCCCGGGAAATTTAAAATCCTCGCTTTGTATGGTGTGCTTATTTATAGGAGCGGTGACCAACACATCCACATGCCCTTCCTTTAGTGCTTTGGTAGCAGCCTCTAAAGATCGGAACGCGAATTCTCCTATTTTTTTATCTTCTTCTCCAAAATTGATAGAAACATTCTCCTTCCACACATTTACCACATTGATCTTACCGTCAATAGCCTGTGAGGCATCTTCAACTCCCTGGAATGCGATATCAAACTTATATTTCTTCTTTAAAAAAGTAATGGTTTTGGCCGAGGCAAAGATCACAGGAGTACAGAAATCAAGCATCCTGGCATCCTCAAAGGTCTTCAGTACGATCTCGCTCCCAATCCCGTTTAGATCTCCAATGCTGATACCCACTTTTATATTTTCGGCTGACTTCATAAGGGTTCCCCGTTTTTATTTTAATTTTATCTCCGCAAAGGTAACCAATATATAGTAAAATGTTTACAGGCAT
>CAZNFK010000215.1:0-2022 GCA_964572365.1 uncultured Flavobacteriaceae bacterium
TTCACCGAAGAGACCACTAAACAGCTTTATGATGAAAAAGCAGAACAATTCCTGGCCGATCGTTTTGTGGTGGGAACCTGTCCAAAATGCGGCTATGAGGAAAGTTACGGGGACCAGTGTGAAAAATGCGGTACCAGCCACAACGCGACCGATCTGATCAACCCAAAATCGGCTATTACGGGAGCCACACCGGTACTAAAGGAAACCAGGCATTGGTTTTTGCCGCTTGACCAGTATGAAGGCTGGTTGAAAGAATGGATTTTGGAAGGGCATAAAAAAGACTGGAAACCAAATGTATACGGACAGGTGAAATCCTGGATAGACGATGGTCTGCGGCCTCGTGCCGTTACCCGTGACCTGGACTGGGGAATTCCGGTGCCGGTTGAAGGGGCAGAAGGCAAGGTGTTGTACGTTTGGTTTGACGCCCCCATCGGATATATTTCCTCGACCAAGGAATGGGCAGAGAAGACCGGAAAAGACTGGGAGCCTTACTGGAAAGACAAAGACACCAAACTCATTCATTTCATCGGGAAAGACAATATAGTGTTCCATTGTATCATTTTTCCCGCTATGCTTAAAGCAGAAGGAAGTTACATCCTTCCGGAAAATGTACCTGCAAACGAATTTTTGAACCTGGAAGGTAAGAAGCTTTCTACCTCAAAGAATTGGGCAGTGTGGTTACACGAATATCTGAAAGAATTTCCCGATCAGCAGGATGTGTTGAGGTATGCTTTGACCGCGAACGCACCTGAAACAAAGGACAATGACTTTACCTGGAAAGATTTCCAGGCGAGAAATAACAATGAACTGGTTGCCATTTTTGGGAACTTCATCAACAGGGTAGTGGTTCTCACCAATAAATACTATGACGGCATCGTTCCGAAGCCGGGAGCGTATTCAGAAATTGACGAACAGGTCCTGGCAGAATTAAGAGCTTATCCTGCGGTGATCGCGAGCTCTATTGAGCGCTACCGTTTTAGGGAAGCTCAGGCAGAATTGATGAACGTAGCCCGTTTGGGGAATAAATACCTGGCCGATGAGGAGCCCTGGAAGCTCATCAAGACCGATGAGGAAAGGGTGAAGACCATCATGTACGTGGCCCTGCAGATCGCATCGGCACTTGCCACTCTGAGTGAGCCTTTCCTGCCTTTTACTGCGGAAAAGTTGAAAAATATGCTTGATTACGGGAAATCATCTTCAGAAGCGGTGATCAGTACCAGTGGAGTGGTGATAGAAGATTCCGAAGAAAATGAATGGGAACAGATCAGGGAAAAATCTGAATTATTGCCTGCCGGACATGAAATAGGAAAAGCCGAGCTGCTTTTCTCAAAGATCGAAGACGAACAAATTCAGAAACAATTGGACAAACTCGAAGCGACAAAAACAGCCAACGAAGCCGAAAATAAAAAGGCCGAACCACAGAAGGAAATCGCCACTTTTGAAGATTTCACCAAAATGGATCTGCGGGTAGGAACCATTGTGGAAGCCGAAAAAATGCCAAAGGCCAACAAGCTTTTGGTCCTTAAAGTTGACACGGGAATTGACGTGCGTACGATAGTTTCCGGGATCGCCCAAAGCTTTAACCCCGAAGAGATCATTGGGAAGAGAGTGACCGTGCTGGTGAACCTCGCTCCGCGAAAGCTCCGCGGAGTGGAAAGCGAAGGCATGATCCTGATGACCGAAAATAAAGAAGGAAAACTGGTCTTTGTGAACCCCGATGAAGAAGGGGTGAAAGAGGGGACGGTGATTTCTTAATATCGAGGTCTCGACAGGCCTGTCCTGAGCGATAGTCGAAGGGCTCGACCTGACACCACGTTGTCTCCCCGAGCGGAGTCGAGGGGTCGCTTTCGAAGACGATTTTTAATTTGAAACGATGAAGCTATATTATGTCTACATCCTCGAATGTTCAGATAAAATTCTTTACACAGGTATAACTAATGATATTTCAAGAAGGCTGGAAGAGCACAATGCGGGTTTGAACAAAAGTAGTTTTACTTACAAAAGACGACCCGTAGAGGTGAT
>CAZNFK010000216.1:0-2014 GCA_964572365.1 uncultured Flavobacteriaceae bacterium
TAGAGACTATCTACAAAAGCAAAGGTAGAGTTATTATTACAGGAATTGGAAAAAGCGCGGTAATTGCCACAAAAATTGTTGCCACGCTCAATTCTACCGGAACGCCTGCGGTTTTCATGCATGCGGCCGATGCGATTCACGGTGACCTGGGTACCATTCTCAGAGACGATGTGGTGATATGCATCTCAAAAAGCGGAAACACTCCCGAAATAAAGGTGCTGGTGCCGCTTATCAAGAATTTCAAGAATACGATCATCGCAATAACCGGCAATCCCGACTCTTTCCTGGGGCAGCAGGCAGATTTCACCCTGAACTCTTATGTAGAAAAGGAAGCCTGCCCCAACAATCTGGCTCCCACTACCAGCACCACGGCGCAGCTCGTCATGGGAGATGCCCTGGCCGTTTGTTTGCTGGACCTGCGCGGATTTTCCAGTAAAGATTTCGCCAAGTATCATCCCGGTGGAGCGCTGGGCAAAAAGCTGTACCTGCGGGTGAGTGATATTGCAGACCAGAACCAGAAACCGGTGGTTTCCCCATCTACACCCATTCCAAAAGTGATCGTGGAGATATCTGAGAAGATGCTGGGGGTGGCTGCGGTTGTTGAAAATGATAAAATTATTGGCATCGTCACAGATGGCGACATTAGACGAATGCTCTATAAAAGTACCGACATTTCAGGTCTGCTGGCCAAAGACATCATGAGCGAGCATCCAAAGACCATAGATCATGATGCCATGGCCGTTGATGCCCTTGATGTGCTCGAGGAGAACAAGATCTCGCAACTACTGGCCGTTAAAAATGGTCGATACTACGGGGTGGTACACCTGCATAACCTAATTAGAGAAGGAATACTATAGAATGGCAAAAGTAGAGAAAAACGCCGGGGAAATGTCATTTTTGGACCACCTCGAGGAGCTGCGTTGGCATTTGATAAGAGCCACTCTGGCCGTGGTCATTGCTGCAACAGGAGCCTTCCTTGCCAAAGGTTTCATTTTTGATGTACTGCTCTTCGGCCCCACCAAAGCCGATTTTTTCACCTATGACATCCTGTGCAGGCTGTCCACATTTGTAGGCGTAGAAGGAGGTTTCTGTTTTGAAGACATGCCCTTCACCATCCAGTCGAGGACCATGGGCGGGCAATTCTCCGCACATATATGGACCTCGATCACCGCCGGTTTTATCATCTCCTTTCCCTATGTACTGTATGAATTCTGGAGATTCATTTCCCCGGCCATGTATAACAACGAACGCAACACCGCGAGAGGATTCATTTTCATTTCCTCTGTGCTGTTCTTCCTGGGAGTGCTTTTCGGGTATTACCTGGTGACCCCGTTGTCTATCAATTTCCTCGGAAAGTACCAGGTAAGCGACGTGGTTTTGAACGAATTTGACATTGGCAGCTATATCTCCCTGGTAAGATCTTCGGTCGTTGCCTGTGGCCTGATCTTTGAGTTGCCCATCATCATCTATTTCCTGACGAAAATTGGGCTGGTCACGCCCGAATTCCTTCGGAAATACCGGAAATTCGCACTGGTGATCGTGCTAATCATTTCGGCTATCATTACGCCGCCGGATATTTTGAGCCAGATCATTGTAGCCATTCCGGTGCTGGTCCTGTACGAGATCAGTATCATTATCGCTAAAATTGTGACCAAAAAAGAAGAAAGAAAGCTAAGAAAACAAAAAGGATGAAAAACCAGGTAACCGAATTTAATGAATACCGCCAGAAGATGAATGACAAGATCCTCGGCGACAACAATAAGATCATTAAACGTATTTTCAATCTTGATACCAATGCCTTCGCGGCGGGTGCCCTTGATGTGAAGACCAAGGAGCTATTAGGCCTTGTGGCCTCGACAGTGCTAAGGTGTGATGATTGCGTAAAATACCATTTGGAGACCAGCTATAAAGAAGGCCTCACCAAAGAAGAAGTTATGGAAGCTCTTAGCATCGCGACTTTGGTTGGTGGTACGATTGTGATCCCTCACCTAAGGAGGGCGTATGAGTATTGGGA
>CAZNFK010000217.1:0-1978 GCA_964572365.1 uncultured Flavobacteriaceae bacterium
TGTAAATTATCGGATACTCTTTCGAATGCCATATTGTAATTTATACTACAATATTATCTGAAGTGTCTGCTTCTCCTTTTCTGTCTTTTTGAAACTTCGCGTTTTGTTTCTTAAGCTCTTCCAGCTTGGCTTCGAGACTGCTTAAGATCTCATCGGCTTTGTAGCTGGCAGAGGAAAGCGTTTCTTCGAGCCTGTCTTCAAAATCCATTTTGGCCTTTTTAGCCTTCTGGCTTAGGTTAGACGAGGTTTCCTTGTATCTTCTGTTAAGGTCGTCCTGAGTTCTCCTGGCGTTCTCACCCAGTTTTCTCCTGGTTTCTTCGCCACTGTCAGGCGCATATAACATTCCAAGGCCTGCGCCTATCGCTGCCCCGGTTAATAATGCTAAGAAGGTACTTCCTGAATTTGCCATGATATAATTGGTTGTTTAGATTAATACTATAATCAAATATAGAATAATGCGCCCTCTCCCCCTGTTAACAACCGGTTAATATCCATTTTCCAATGCTAAAGTATTCTTAAATGGAAAAAAATGGCCTGACCGGCTAATTTTTACCGCTCCACGAATCCCTTAGGGTCACCGTACGGTTAAAAACAAGATGCTCTGGTGTACTTTCTTTATCTACGTTAAAATATCCTATTCTTTGGAACTGGAATTGATCCAGAATTTCGGCTTTTTGAAGGCTGGGTTCAAGGTAGCCTGTAACCACTTTCAAGGATTCCGGATTCAGGAAATCGGTAAAATCCCTTTCCTTATCGGCATCGGGAGCTTCTACTGTGAACAAACGATCGTACAGCCTAACCTCTGCTTCTATGGCGTGTTTAGCCGAAACCCAGTGCAAAGTTCCTTTCACCTTTCTCATGGATTCCTCGGTACCGCTGCCGCTTCTGCTCTTTGGATCGTATGTGCAGTGAATTTCGGTTATCTCATCTGCCTCATTCTTTATTACACTTTCACCTTTAATGATATAAGCATTCTTAAGCCTCACTTCTTTTCCTAAAGTAAGCCTGAAGAATTTTCTGTTTGCCTCTTCTTTAAAATCCTCCCGTTCAATGAATAATTCCCTTGAAAAAGGAACTTCTCTTGACCCGGCCGATTCATCTTCCGGATTATTTTCTGCCTGTAACCACTCCTCTTCCCCTTCAGGATAATTTTTGATTACCAGCTTTACAGGATCCAACACCGCCATCACACGAGGCGCCTTCTTATTCAGGTCCTCACGAATAGTATGTTCCAAAAGTGAGACATCGATTAAATTCTCCCGTTTTGCGATCCCAATGGTATCGGCAAATTTCCTTATCGATTCCGGTGTATAACCCCTCCTTCTTAACCCCGAGATAGTCGGCATACGTGGGTCATCCCAGGATGCAGCAATTCCCTTTTCAACCAATTGTGCAAGTTTACGTTTGCTTACCACTGTATGGCTCAGGTTCCTGCGTGCAAATTCCCGCTGTTTAGGTTTTACTTTTTCAATTTCCCCGACCTTTTCAAGAAACCAGTTGTATAATTCCCTGTGAGGAAGAAACTCGAGGGTACAAAAAGAATGAGAAATACCTTCAATGAAGTCACTCTCCCCGTGAGCCCAGTCATACATTGGATAGATCTTCCAGGTATCTTTGGTACGATGATGGTTCTTATGCAAACACCTGTACATCACAGGATCCCGCATGAGCATGTTAGGGGCGGCCATATCGATCTTGGCACGTAGCACATGTCCCTTCTCAGGTGTTTCCCCATTTTTCATCTTCTCGAAAAGATCAAGGTTTTCCTCAACTCCCCTATTTCTAAATGGGCTATTTTTTCCTGGTTGTGTAGGTGTGCCTTTTTGTTCCGCTATCTGTTCTGAAGTTTGGCTATCCACGTAGGCATCCCCATTCTTTATCATCTCAACGGCCCAGTCATATAACTGCTGAAAATAATCTGAAGCATAACATTCCTTCGCCCATTTGAACCCAAGCCATTCAACATCATAACGTATTG
>CAZNFK010000218.1:0-1976 GCA_964572365.1 uncultured Flavobacteriaceae bacterium
CTTCGGAAGCCGTCGAGGTAATGAAGAGAGTCGACAGCATTCAAAAAGGGCTTTCTCACCGGCCTTTTAATGAAGGCTCGGCAGCTCATCAAAAGTTCCGAAATGACCTTCAGGATAAGATAAGGCAGCTGGAGGGCGAAGTTCCTCATATAAGATTCTAACATTTTATTCAAAAAAAGACAGCCGCGAATTTGTAACTTTCGGTTATGAGAAAATTCATCTTAGGTGCTCTTACTGTTTTGCTGGTCGTTTTCTTAGTACGCTATTGCGAACGCAGGGATTCTGAAAGAGACCGGCTGGAAGAGAGCACTGCGCTCATTCAGGAGCAGCTGAAAAACGTTGGAAAACTCGTGGTGACCGAAGGAACCTTCTCACAGGTTTACACTTTTAAGGACTCCCGAAAGTTCTATTTTGACGTCTTTTCTGCCCGCAAGAAAGCTTTGATCGTGGTCAATGCGAAGGCCACCGTGGCTTATGACCTGAGCAAGCTTAAAGTTGAGGTGGATGAAAAGAATAAAACCGTCACGATAACCCACATCCCCAAAGAGGAAATTTCGATTTATCCAGATATCCAGTATTACGATGTCACGCAAGATTACCTGAACCAGTTTGAGGCAGAGGATTACAACAAGATCAAAAGCCGCATCAGGAAGTCCATTCAGGAAAAAGTGGAGAATTCTTCCCTGAAATCGAACGCGCAGAACCGGCTTATCAGCGAGCTGCAAAAGATCTATATCCTCACCAGTTCGCTGGGATGGACCCTGGAGTATAACGGTGAAAGATTTGAATCTGAAGAACTCAGAGAGCTCAAGCTCTAACTCTTATCCCGCTACAAAATCAGATTTTACAGTGCTGATTCCGCCATCGATCAAATGAGCCACTCCGGGTCGTTCGGCTTTGACTTTTTCAAGATGCTGCAGCACTTGGGCAGCCAGTTTTTCGTCCTTTTCGTGGGCCAGTTCAAAGATCTCTACGGAAAGCAGCCAGTCCTTTGGATGGTGCTTTTTCAGAATATCAAAAGCCGCCTGCAGGGAGAATTTGGTGTTTTTTCCTTCCCTGATATTCCTGACTGATTCATAAAGTGATTCCAGCTCCTGCTTTTCGGGAGTTTTCTTGCTCTTGATGGTGGTGGAGGAGGGTTTGTGGGTGATCATGTCAAATGAATGCCAGTCAGCCGGGCCGGCAAACGCAGAGATCACCTCTTTGCCCACGGCCATATCGTATTTACCCCATTCGGGTTGGAACAGGATCTCATCTTTATAAGTGACGGTGCAATTCTTAAGGCTGATCAAAATGACCTTTCCTTGCAAGTTTCGGGTACCGGTGATGATCTCACCTTTCACTACCACGCCGCCTTCAAACTCGAAAGTGATCTTTTCGCCTTCGTAGATGTCGTATGCCCTGAGATCACGAGGACTCATATCCTCAATGGCCAGGTTGATTCCTTTCAGTTTTCCTACCGGAGAACCAAAACCATCGGGATGGTTTTCAATACCGTGGCCCACCAGCTCTTTTTCCCGTGCAGCCAGGGCGGTTTTTCCGGTGGTCTGGAAATAGATGGGTTTTCCTTCATGTTCGATCACCCTGGAAAAGTTTCCGGAGATCTGGATGCCGGTACTAAGTTCGATACTTCCGATATTTTTGGAGTTGATCAGTTTTTTCAACCCTTCAAGTCCGCCTACCCGCAGTGCCATTTTGTTGGCGAATTCTTCCAGGACCGAGCTTAAGTGCGCGAAGTCTGGAGTTACATACAGCTGGGGCTGAGGTTTGGTGATGTCAAAATCCTGCTGCGCGGCTTCAATGGTATATGGAATCTTCTTCACCTTGTCGGTCATGCACCAGGCGCTCTCTCCGATTGAGGAAAGTAGTCCGGCCCCGTAGATCTTCGGATCTTCAACAGTCCCGATCAGGCCGTATTCCACCGTCCACCAGTGCAGGTTTCTTATCTGGGCCATTTCGCTCGGCTCCGGATTTTT
>CAZNFK010000219.1:0-1950 GCA_964572365.1 uncultured Flavobacteriaceae bacterium
AACGCTAATAAAATATTAAACTCTCCCAAATGGGAGAGTTTTTTTGTTAAATAAAATATATGGGCGGTTCGGGCTGAAAAAAATTTTTTTAGCTTTAAAAGAAAACTTGGAAAATCAAGAAAGAGAAAATATGACAACACTTAAACCCGCCAAAGGTCATCTTTTAATTGCAGAGCCTTCCTTAACGGGAGATCTCTCATTCAATAGATCTGTGGTTTTACTGGCAGATCATACCGAAAGTGGTTCGATAGGTTTTATCCTGAACAAGGTGCTGGATTTTTCATTAAAAGATTTGATACCCGATTTAAATGGCAATTTCAGAGTATATAATGGAGGCCCGGTAGAACAAGACAACCTGTACTTCATACATAAAGTTCCCGATCTTATACCCGATAGTATTGAAATAGCCAGCGGCATTTATTGGGGAGGAAATTTTGAGGTGGTCAAAGGCCTCATTAGCCAGGACCTGATAACCGAAAACGAGATCAAATTCTTTTTGGGATATTCGGGCTGGGATTGCGAACAATTAAATGAAGAGCTGAATGCCCACTCCTGGGTGGTGACCGAGAATAAAGACCATAAGGATATTCTTAACCGGCACCCAAGGAATTTCTGGAAAGATAAGATGATGCAATTGGGAGGAAGTTACGTGATCTGGTCCAACGCGCCCGAGAACCCTTCCTACAATTAACTGAGTCTTGCCTGCACGTTTAATTTGGTTAGCAATTCTTTTGCGACCTCCATCTTAAACTCCTTTTTCCTGTATTTACTTACGGGTCGAATTCCCATGACCACGTTGGTTATGAACATTTCATCGGCTTTTTGAAGTTCGAAGGCCGAGACAGATTCTTCCACTAAAGTGTATTCCGGTAGCTTTTTCACTACCTCGATAATCTTACCGCGTAAAATCCCTTTGATGCAACCATCGGTAACGGGCGGAGTTTTGATCGTTTTCCCGCTTACCAGGAATAAATTCCCGTTTAGCGCCTCGATCACGCTCTTATTCTCGTTCAACAACAAACAGTTGTCATAAGCATTTTCCCGGGCAAAAATACTTCCCAGGACATTGATCGCCCTGTTATTGGTCTTTATGGTAGAGAGTAAGCCGCTGTTGACATAATGATCCTTGAAAAGCTCTACTTCATAGAAATCTTCTTGCCGGATATAGAATGGGTCCGGGAGGGCTTCCGCAGAGATGACATAGCCCACATCATTGGTTTCAGGACGGTAAAAACCTCCTTCATTTCTATGAACCGAAAACCGCACCCTGGCAGGAGAATCCATCAGGTCATTCGCCTCTAACAGGTCCCTGATCTCCTGTTCCAGGAACTCGGGAGAAAATGTGGCAGGAATCTCCATTCTCATGATCCTCATGCTTGCCATGAGCCTGAAGTAGTGCTCTTCCCAGAACATGATCTTCCCGTTGATCACCCTTATGGTCTCGAAGACCGCATCACCATACGCATAACCCCTGTTTGATACTGAAAGGGAAGCCTCTTCTGAAGCCACAATTTTTCCGTTCAAATTAGTCATAAAAAAACCCGTTGTTTAGAACGGGCAAAGGTAGTATTTATAAAAGGAAATATTAAACCGATCCCAACACTTGTTTAAGATCTGAGATCATATTCTCCCACAGCATTTTTCCTTCATCCACCTCGTCTTCCTCGGCGAAATCGGTCACCATAATAGAAACGTCTTTGGTAATATCATCCACCTGTATGCGAAGCTCAAAGAAATAAGGAGTATCCTCATCTGCAACCCATCTGAATTTCACCCGCTCCCCGTTCTTTTTGCTGATCAATTTTGCCTTTTCCTCACTTCCTTCCCAGATAAAGGTGAACATTTCACCCCGGGAATTCACATTATCGGCATACCATTCACTCAGTCCCGAAGGGGTGGCTATATAATTGTATAGTAAGGAAGGAGAAGCCTGAATAGGGAATTCCATCT
>CAZNFK010000220.1:0-1904 GCA_964572365.1 uncultured Flavobacteriaceae bacterium
AGGCTCACGTGAAAACCGGCGTCAGAAAGCAAAGGATTCAGGTAAGCGCCGAACTCGTAAAAATCAATGGTTTCCTGCAGTTTATATCTCAACAGTTCCCGTGAGATCTGCTGGGTTTCTGAAAGGGCTTCGGAATCCACCTTTTCCAGTTCCTTCAATTGTTCTCTAGCGAATTCGGCTTCTTTCCTGTAATATTCTTCGGAATAATTCCCCAGCGGAAAATCCTCCCGCTCATATCCTTTATGGTCCTGCACCTTCTGAATAACCGAATCCAGTTGTGCCGAATCCTGCTGTGCAGATGCATTAAGGCTAACCAGCATTATAACCAAGAACAGACAAGAATGTAGCTTCATATCGTAAAATTTTGAATTTTAATTTCCTTTAAGCCGTTCCCACAGATCCATCACGATCTTACGACCTTCATCGGGTACTTTCTCCACCTCTTCGGCCCTGATCGTCCCATTTTCAGGAACCAGCTTATAACTAAAGACAAAATCGGCATTTGGATCTGAGGGGTTCAATTTCCCGAAGCGAAGATCATTGAAATACAGAAAGCCTTCTTTTTCAGAAATAGTGAACCAGCCCTTCGATATCTTCATCAAGCGCTGCACGTTTTTGTCATTTTTGAGATTCCCGAGATAATGATGATTTTTGGGAACCGCTTCGAACCGAATGATGTCCTCCTTATCTAAAAGGGAGTAGTAGCCCATCAGGTAAGCATCCTCAACCTCAACATTCGCTGTCCAGAGTATGGTATTAAAAGGGGTGGGACGCGTTTCTATACGCTCATAAAAAATGCCCTGTCGCTCCAGGCTATGAACAAAATTGTTATAAGCAATTCCTTTAAAGATGAGACTCAGCACTAAATAAGCGCTACTGACCAGGAGACCCAACTTATTGAATTTTCTTCTTTTGAGACTGGTTTTCTTCTGCCGCATGGTCATGATCAGGAAAACCAGGAAAGGAAGCGTGTAAAGAGGATCTATCACAAAAATGTTCTTGAATGCCAACCTTATTTCCAGCGGCCAAAAGAGTTGCGTGCCCCAGGTGGTAAAGGAATCCAGGATAGGATGAGTGAACAATCCCCAGAACATGAGCCAGGACCAGTCTTTCCAACCAACCCCGCTCTTTCTTTCGATCTTCGAAATAAGATATCCAAAAACAGGCGCGGCAAGTACAGAAAAAACAATAGAGTGGCTGAAGCCGCGATGCACCTCAATGGCTGTAATGGTATCTGTAAAGTTTCCCGCCAGGGCATCAAGATCTGGAATAGTACCTGCAATGGCTCCATAAAGCATGGCTTTGTTGCCGACTTTTCTCCCAAGAACCGCCTCACCTACCGCGGCGCCAAGTACTATTTGTGTTAAACTATCCATGCTATAGCAAATTCCAATCTTTCAAATTCAAAATTCCAAGTATTCCTGACCACTTTCCTCCGTCCACTGCCCACTAATCCACTATCTCCATTTTCTTCAACAGGAAAGAAGCATTCATATTTTGACACACTCCTTTTTTAAAGCGATAATCAAAATTAAGTTCGTCGTTAATGATCTCGGCATCGAAATAATAGTTCTTTACCTGCGGCAGTTCATTGGTCACCTCACACAAGCTCAGATCATGAGTGGCAATGATTCCGGTGGAATTCGAACGCACCAGTTTCTCAATGAATTTCCTCGAACCAATGGCTTTATCAGTGCTATTGGTTCCTTTGAGGATCTCGTCAAGTATGATGAAGTATTTTTCGATCTTGATCTCATCTACAATGTATTTCAAGCGCTTCAATTCCGAAAAGAAATAAGACTCATCATCGGTAAGAGAATCGGTGGTGCGCATACTGGTGATGAGCTTGATGGGGGAATAGGTGCAAGCTGAGGCACATACCGGCAGTCCAACATTAGACATGA
>CAZNFK010000221.1:0-1855 GCA_964572365.1 uncultured Flavobacteriaceae bacterium
TGATCAGCAGATTTTAAGGTGTGAAATCCTTTTTTGTCAAGGGAATTCAAAAGGACCGATTTTCCGTCCTTTTTGGACATCTGGAATTGCGCAGGCGCAAGTTCGACGCAATAGTTGCAGCCAATACACTTGTTCCGCTGAAGTGTGATCACCACCATTTATGCCTCCACCAGTTTATACAGTTTGTCGGAAAGTCTGATTCTAAAAGGTAATTTAATGGTACAGCTGTCCCCTTTGGAAGCCTTTTTGGAAGCCTGTTCATTAACGAACATCTCCTCCAGATCAAATTCCCTGGCTCCGGTTGTGGGTCCTGTTACCAGGATCTTATCACCTATCCTAATATCGTAAGCCTCGATCTGGAATTCGGCTATTCCGGCTTTCGGGAAATAATGCATGCCTTTCCCCACATATACTTTCTTTTGGGTAGCCTGGGAACCTGAAGTTTTACTCCACTCTCCCATCTTCTGACCAAGGTAATACCCGCTCCAGAACCCGCGATTGTAGACCGTGCTCAGCTGCTCCATCCACTTCTCCACTTTTTCTTCGGAATAGGTGCCGTTATACCAGGCATCAATAGCTTCCCGATAGGCCCGGGTTACCGTGGCAACATATTCCGGCGCGCGTCCACGGCCTTCAATTTTTAATACCTGCACCCCGGCTTCCATCACCTCGTCTAAAAAGTTGATGGTGCAAAGGTCTTTTGGGGACATCATATATTCATTGTCGATCTCAATCTCGAACCCTGATTCCTGGTCGATCACCGTATATTTCTTTCTGCAGTTCTGTTTACAAGCCCCCCGATTGGCGGAAGAATTATGAGAATGCAGGCTTAAATAACATTTTCCGGAAACCGCCATACAAAGAGCTCCGTGACCAAAGATCTCGATCTTTACCGGTTTTCCGGAAGGGCCTTTAATATCCTCTTTTTGGATCTGCTCTGTGATCTTCTTTACCTGCCTCAGACTCAGCTCTCTTGACAGTACCATGGTCTCGGCAAAAAGGCTATAGAACTTCACCGTTTCAATATTGGTGATATTGAGTTGGGTAGAGATGTGGATGTCAATGCCCATGCTCCTGGCCGATGCGATCACCGCCTGGTCTGAAGCGATCACGGCGGTAACTCCCGCTTCTTTTGCTTTGGCCAGCAGGTTTTTGATAAGGGAAAGATCGTGATCGTAAATAATGGTGTTGAGGGTAAGATAGGTCCTCACCTTTTTTGCTTCGCAACGCTCCACGATCTCCGGCAGGTCATCCATCGTAAAGTTGATCGATGCCCGGGCCCGCATATTAAGTTGCTCCACTCCAAAATAAACCGAATCGGCTCCGTTATCAAGTGCTGCCTGCAGCGACTCAAAATTTCCGGCAGGGGCCATTAATTCCATTCTTTCCATTATCAATTCTTTAAAATGAAGATCAGCCTCTGGAATTGTCTCCCGGGCAAAATTTCAGGCTGCAAATTAAATGGCTTTAAAAGTGACAAAATATGATGCAGGTCATATTTTGATTTCGTCTTTCTTTTCTAAAGGATCTGCTGCAGAATTCCACAGCTTGTGACCAGGGTCATAATTCAGACAAAAAGGTTGGATTTACTTTGTGCTGAAATCAAATCCAGGAAAAATGACAGATACCATCGACATTTCAAGCCTTCCGCAGGGACATCCTGTGACCATATACTTTGAAGAAAAAGACCTCATCCAGAAGCTGGCAGAAGAACTGCAGGGTACAGATCCTGCAGCCGAGTCACAAAAATATTACAACATTTTCAACCAGCTTTCGGGCATTGAAAGACGATTTGAGCGAAAAGAGAACCAGCTTTTTCCCTTTTTAGAGAAGCGCGGGTGGAACGGCCCTTCAC
>CAZNFK010000222.1:0-1826 GCA_964572365.1 uncultured Flavobacteriaceae bacterium
TGTCAACAATAAAAGTCATCCGTGCATCCGTGGCTAAGAAACATGATATAATGAATAAGAACAAAAAACCACTACATAAGCAAGACCTGAATTTTGTCTTTGAGAAGAAAAATTACATCGTCATGGGGATCGGACTTGCGGTAATCGCTCTTGGCTTTATCCTTATGGCAGGCGGCGGCAGTGACGATCCTAATGTCTTTAATCCGGAGATCTACAATTGGAGAAGAATTCGTCTTGCTCCTGCTCTTGTGCTCTTAGGTTTTGCCATTGAAGTATACGCCATTCTTCTTAACCCCCGAAAATAATTTAATGGAAGTTGTTGATGCTATTTTCCTTGGCATTGTCCAGGGCTTAACTGAATTTTTACCCGTTTCATCCAGTGGTCACTTAGAAATTGCCAAAGCCATTTTGGGAGATACCAGTGTTCCCGAAGAATCCCTTATGGTGACTGTGGTACTGCATTTTGCAACCGCTTTGAGTACCATTGTGGTATTTAGAAAGGATGTGGCAGAGATCTTTCGCGGACTCTTCGCCTTTAAATGGAACGATGAATTTATTTTTTCCGTAAAAATTATCATTTCCATGATCCCGGCAGCCCTTGTGGGGGTGCTTTTTGAGGAAGAACTGGAAGCCTTTTTTGGAGGTGCGTTGACCTTCGTTGGTTTTATGCTCCTCATCACCGCCTTGCTATTGTGGCTGGCAGATAAAGCTAAAAGCACAGGAAAACCTGTTTCTTATAAAGATGCTTTTGTAATAGGCGTTGCCCAGGCAATTGCCATTCTCCCGGGAATCTCTCGAAGTGGAGCCACAATTTCAACCTCGGTATTATTAGGAAATGACAAGGCAAAAGCCGCCCGATTCTCCTTTTTAATGGTTGTACCTCTTATCCTTGGAAAGATCGCAAAAGATCTTCTGAGTGGGGATCTCACAGGAACAACTATAGAAGTAATGCCCCTATTGGCGGGATTTGCCGCCGCCTTCATCGCGGGCTTTGCTGCGTGTACCTGGATGATCGCGTTGGTGCGCAAGAGCAAGCTTTCTTATTTTGCTATTTACTGCTTCCTGGTTGGCGTTATTGCCATCACTTATGAATATGCCTTTGCTTAATTTATGACCGAAGAAGAATTCAAAGCCGGACAGGTACTGTTGTTTGATAAACCCCTGGAATGGACCTCCTTTCAGCTGGTGAATAAGGTGCGATGGCTTATTCGGAAGAATTTTAAGATCAAAAAGATAAAAGTTGGCCACGCCGGCACACTAGACCCGTTGGCAACAGGTTTACTGATCATCTGCACCGGAAAAGCCACCAAGACTATCGATTTAATTCAGGGACAGGAAAAGGAATATACCGGCACGTTTACACTTGGCGCGACCACTCCTTCCTATGACATGGAAACTGAAGTGGATCAAAAATTTCCGACCCAACATCTTTCCGAAGAAAAGATCAGAGAGGCTACAGAAGCTTTTTTGGGTGATATTCAACAATATCCTCCCGTTTTTTCCGCTTTAAAAAAGGATGGAAAGAGACTTTATGAATATGCCCGTAAGGGAGAAGAAGTGCAGGTTTCGGCACGAAATGTGAATATTTCTGAATTTGAGATCACAAAGATCTCTTTTCCCGAGGTTCATTTCAGGGTGGTATGTAGCAAGGGAACTTATATTAGGAGTCTTGCCCACGACTTTGGAAAAGAATTGGAAACCGGGGCTTATCTCTCGTCGCTGCGGCGTACAAGGATAGGAGAGCATGAGGTGAAAAATGCCCTGGATCTCGATTCTTTTGTAAATGAGTATCTTGGGAAAGAGGAATAAACCATGAAAAATGGATT
>CAZNFK010000223.1:0-1819 GCA_964572365.1 uncultured Flavobacteriaceae bacterium
TTAAATCGGGAGTTGAAATGACCATTAAGAAATATGCTCCCCAGATAGAAAAAGTACTGAACATAGAAAAGTAACTTTTTCAGCAACATTAAAGAGGAAGAAATGATTAAAACAGATATGTTGATCATCGGTGCCGGGCCTACGGGCCTTTTTGCCGTATTTGAAGCAGGATTATTAAAACTAAAATGTCATCTTATAGATGCATTGCCCCAGCCCGGCGGACAATGTGCAGAGATCTATCCAAAAAAACCTATTTATGATATTCCGGCATTTCCCGAGGTGCTGGCGGGAGACCTGGTAGACAATCTCATGGAGCAGATCAAACCGTTTGAACCCGGCTTTACGCTTGGGGAAAGGGCAGAGACCATAGAAAAACTGGAGGACGGCTCTTTTGTAGTTACTACGAATGAAGGAACAAAGCACAACGCCCCCGTAGTGGTAATCGCCGGTGGCCTGGGAAGTTTTGAACCCCGTAAACCGCCTATTTCCAATATCTCAAAATATGAAAGCAAGGGCGTGTCTTATATGGTTAGGGAGCCTGAAGATTTTCGGGATAAGAAAATAGTGATTGCAGGAGGTGGTGATTCGGCTCTTGACTGGGCTATCTATCTATCAGATGTTGCTTCGGAAGTATCTCTGGTTCACAGAAGGAATGAGTTCCGTGGAGCCCTGGATTCCGTAGAAAAAGTGTCAGAGCTTTCCAAAGAAGGAAAGATCAATCTCATTACCGAAGCTGAAGTAGTAGGCCTTAAGGGAGAAAATGAACTGGAATCGGTGGTAATTCGTCATAAAGGCGAAGCTTCCGAAGAAGAAATAAAGGAAACAGATCATTTTATTCCTCTTTTCGGGCTTTCACCAAAGCTGGGCCCCATCGCGAATTGGGGGTTGGAAATTGAAAAGAACGCCATAAAGGTGGACAACAGTTACGATTACCAGACCAATATTCCCGGGATTTATGCTATTGGAGATGTGAATACCTATCCCGGTAAACTCAAGCTCATCTTATGTGGTTTCCATGAAGCGGCCATTATGTGCCAGAGCGCATACCAACGCATCTTTCCAGATAAAAAGTACGTGATGAAGTATACTACCGTAAGCGGAGTGAATGGATTTGACGGTAGCAGGAAGGAAGCTAAAAGGGAAGTAGTAAAAAGTATTAATTAAAAAATTAAGATCAGACCTCACAGGATTCGGAAACCTGTGAGGTCTTTTTTATTCTATAATGTCAGATATAAAAATCACCATAATAGATCGCGAGGGCCATGCTCACCTGGTAGAGGCTCCAACAGATATGAACATGAACCTGATGGAGGTGATTCGTTTGCACGAACTCGCACCCGAAGGGACCATTGGGATCTGCGGAGGGATGGCCATGTGTGCTTCCTGCCAGTGCTATATCCAGAACAAAGAGCATCTCATGCCCGAAAAAAGCTATGAAGAGGAAGACATGCTCGACCAGGCATTTTTCGTGGAAGACAACAGTCGTTTGAGCTGTCAGATCCCTATTGAAAAGGAGCTGGAAGGGTTAGAGGTAAAGATCGCACCGTTTAACGCAGACTGATGGTTAACTAAAAAAGATCATTTTATTCTCTAATTGATTTTTTTCAAATAAAAGGGAGCGGTTTTTGTAAATGTACCTGTAGAAAATTCTGGTTACCTCAATGTTGTATTCGGTTATTGTATTTTATTCTGAAAAGTCAAGGGATTATCTTCAAATAGATGGAGTAGTTTCCAAAGCCCCCGTCAAATTAAAGACCGAGTGCTGCGAAAAATATAAAAAGGGCAAACGCTGTAAGCGCTGCCCTTGTTTTGATCTTAT
>CAZNFK010000224.1:0-1797 GCA_964572365.1 uncultured Flavobacteriaceae bacterium
AGAAAAAACCTGAAAGTATCGCTGTTAGCATAGTAGAGGTTCGGAATTCGATTAACAGCAAATATAGCAGTAAAAGTTGAGGATTTAAACCCGCCCCGGATTTTTAGTGATTGAGAAAATCGATAATAAAATAGAGAGAATTAAATTTCAGGATATTTTCAACTTCAGGCAGAATCATAAAACCTTAAATGTCAAAGAGATTCAGCAGTGAGGGAAATTTTCCTTGACTTCTACGGTATTATTCTCTGTAGAAATCTGTAGAGCCAACCAATACAGAGAGTTCTTTTAATTCCTCATATTTTTTCTATTTTACGGCTCTACAAAAAATGACATTTTATGCGAATCTTTTTGCTCCTGATTTTTATTTCAACTGCCGGTTTCAGCCAAACGGTGGAGTATACTATTTCCTTTGAAAACGCGGCACATCACGAAGCCGTTGTACAGGCTACTTTTCCTAATGTGCAAACCGACACGTTCACGGTTAGGATGAGCCGCACTTCCCCGGGGCGTTATGCCCTTCATGAATTCGCCAAGAACGTTTACGGCGTCAAAGCCACCAATGCCGAGGGCAAATCTCTTTCCATTACCCGCCCCGACCCTTACTCCTGGCAGATCACGGGACATGACGGTACGATAAATTTGGAATACACCCTCTTCGGAAATAGAGCAGACGGCACCTACGTTCAAATTGATCAAACCCATGCTCACCTGAACATTCCTGCCATTTTTATGTATTCAGATGATCTAAAAGATCGTCCCATTGAAGTGACATTTGACACCGGGCAGCACCCTGATTGGAAAATTGCCACTCAGCTAAAGAACATGGATAAAAACACCTTTTACGCCCCCGATCTTTATTATTTTATGGATAGCCCAACAGAGATCAGCGATTTTGAAAGTAAGGAATTCGAAATAGACGGGCAGACAATAAGATTCATCCTTCATCACCCGGGAACTGCTTCTGAATTTGAAGAATATTTTAAAAAGGTAAAAAAGATCGTAGCGCAGCAAAAAGCCGTTTTTGGGGAGCTGCCTCAATTCGACTTCGGAAAATACACCTTCCTGGCTTGCTATATGCCAAATGTTTCCGGCGACGGAATGGAACACCGCAACAGTACGGTGTTGACGAGCACCCGCAGCCTGGCTGAAGGTGGCATGGAAAAAAACATAGGAACCGTCGCTCACGAATTCTTTCATGCCTGGAATGTTGAAAGGATAAGACCAAAATCTCTTGAACCTTTTGATTTCACCGAGGCGAATATGAGCGGTGCTCTTTGGTTTGCAGAAGGTTTCACCAGTTACTACACTCCCCTCACGCTGGTACGCGGCAAAATTATTACCCCTGAAGCTTATGTAGAAAGCCTAAACGGCACTTTTAATTATGTATGGAATTCTCCCGCCACCAAGTATTTCAATCCGGTAGAGATGAGCTACCAGGCACCTTTTGTAGACGCAGCGACCTCTGTAGATCCCGTGAACAGGGAGAACACCTTTATTTCATACTATTCCTACGGAAGTATGCTCGGCCTTGCACTTGACCTGAAACTTCGCCAACAGGGTCTGAACCTGGATAATTACATGAAATTGCTGTGGGAAAACTACGGAAAAACTGAAAAACCTTATACACTGGAAGACCTGGAATCCAGTCTGGGCAAGTACGCCGGAAAGGATTTCTCCCGGGCATTTTTTGATAATTACATTTATGACAGCAAGATGCCCGATTATGAAAAACTCTTTAAATCTGTGGGACTGAAGCTGGAAAGAAGTTCAGAAAAAGCCTTTTTTGGCCCTTCTATA
>CAZNFK010000225.1:0-1793 GCA_964572365.1 uncultured Flavobacteriaceae bacterium
GGTGAAGTGAAAGCCTGGGTAGGTGGTGTGAACTTTAAGCACTTCAAATACGATCACGTAAAACAAGCAAAAAGGCAGGTAGGTTCTACTTTTAAACCTTTTGTATACGCCACGGCTATAGATCAATTGCATTTGTCACCTTGTGATACTCTGCCAATGAGCCTTCATACCATTGAAGCCGGTAAACACGGCAATCAGAACGACTGGACACCACGTAACAGTGACGGGGAATATGCCGGAATGATTAGTCTAAAGGCTGCCCTTGCACAATCGGTGAACACAGTAACCGCCAGGTTGATCGATCGAATTGGCCCGAAACCTGTGATAGACCTTCTTGAAAAACTGGAGATCGATGCTGAAAATATTCCGGAAGTACCATCCATTGCTCTGGGTACGGCAGATATGAGCGTGTTTGAAATGGTTTCGGCCTACAGTGCTTTTGCCAACGAAGGTGTGTATGTGAAACCGGTGATCGTGAACAGGATTGAAGACAAAAATGGAACTATTTTGTACCAACACGTACCTGAAACCAAAGATGTCTTGAGTAAAGAAGCAGCCTATGTTACGGTTAATCTTCTTGAAGGGGTAACCCAGTATGGATCGGGTAGAAGGCTGCGCGGAACCTGGGCTACAGGAGCAGAGCATTATAAAAGGGCCGTTACGGGCTATCCTTATGACTTCGACAACCCCATCGCCGGAAAGACAGGAACCACTCAGAATCAAAGTGACGGCTGGTTCATGGGAATGGTACCAAATTTAGTCACAGGAGTGTGGGTAGGAGCAGAAGATCGTTCCGTGCATTTCCCAACTCTTACTTATGGCCAGGGTGCCACCATGGCCCTGCCTATCTGGGGAATGTATATGAAAAAAGTTTATGCAGATAAAGAATTGGATGTTTCAAAGGGTGAGTTCACAAGACCTGAAAACCTCAGTATCGAAACCAACTGTGAAAATTACGGAAAGAACAATATAGAAGAAGGAGATTCCATTCCCGATGAACTGGATTTCTAGGAAAGACTAAATTTATTGCGAAAATCACAATTGTGGCCGTGGTTCCGTTGGGACACGGCCATTATTTTTGTATTTTTCGGAATAAAATAACCAACAATGATCAAGAAAACTGTAGAGGACGTTTCCAAAGCCCTGGAAGGCGTCCATGACGGGATGACCCTTATGCTGGGAGGCTTCGGTTTATGCGGAATTCCCGAAAATGCCATTTCCGAACTGGTACGTCTTAATGTAAAGAATCTTACCTGTATCTCAAATAACGCCGGAGTCGATGATTTCGGACTTGGGCTACTGCTTCAGAAGAAGCAGATCGATAAAATGATTTCCTCCTACGTGGGAGAAAATGCCGAATTTGAACGCCAAATGCTTAGCGGGGAACTTGAAGTGGAGCTTACTCCACAAGGAACCCTCGCGGCAAAATGCCAGGCGGCACAGCAGGGATTTCCTGCTGTTTACACTCCTGCAGGGTATGGGACCGAAGTGGCTGAAGGGAAAGAAACAAGAGAATTCAATGGTAAGCACTATGTTCTGGAAGAAGCTTATCAGGCCGATTTCGCTTTCGTGAAAGCCTGGAAGGGAGATAAGGCCGGAAACCTCATTTTCAAAGGGACAGCGCGTAACTTT
The DNA here is from genome assembly GCA_964572365.1 of uncultured Flavobacteriaceae bacterium. Lineage (GTDB taxonomy): Bacteria > Bacteroidota > Bacteroidia > Flavobacteriales > Flavobacteriaceae > Salinimicrobium. The sequence goes on from CAZNFK010000225.1 coordinate 1,633, forward strand.
AACCCCCTAATGTGTGGCGCCGCAAAGATTACGGTAGCAGAGGTAGAGGAACTGGTGGAGCCGGGCGAACTGGACCCAAACCATATTCATATTCCGGGAATTTTTGTGCAGCGCATCTTCCAGGGAAAAGATTACGAAAAGCGAATTGAGCAACGAACAGT
>CAZNFK010000226.1:0-1770 GCA_964572365.1 uncultured Flavobacteriaceae bacterium
CCATTTCCTTACAGGTGCGAATAACGCGCAAGGCGATCTCTCCCCTGTTGGCAATTAATATTTTTTTAAACATACCTGTATAGTTTTGGCTGTAGGGTAAAACTACTTACAGCTGTTAGGGTATTTTGTTAAGATGGATCAACTAAGAATAAAGGTTGGTCAAACTCTACAGGAGAAGAATCGTCAACCAGTACTTTTACGATCTTTCCTGAAACTTCACTTTCTATCTCGTTGAAAAGTTTCATGGCTTCGATCACACAAAGCACATCACCTTCTTTAACGGAATCACCAACTTCTACGAAAGGCCCTTTATCTGGGGAAGGCTTTCTGTAGAATGTACCGATGATCGGAGATTTTACAGTGATGTATTTCGAATCTTCCTGAGGAGCTGCTTTTTCACCTCCGGAAGCAGGCGTTTCGGGTTGCGCTGCAGGTGCCGGTTGCTGAGGCTGCTGCATTTGCGGTTGCGAGTGCATTCCTCCCATGGGAACCTGTTGAACGATCGTGGTCTCTTTGTCTTCAGATCCTGTTTTGATAGTGATCTTAACATCGTCCATTTCCAGTTTTACCTCACTGGCGCCAGACTTGGCCACGAATTTAATTAGATTCTGAATTTCTTTTAAATCCATAATATTTAGTGTTGGGTGTTTTAAGAATTATAAGCCCATTTTAGGTAGACAGAGCCCCAGGTGAAGCCGCCTCCAAATGAAGCGAATATAAGATTATCTCCTTTTTTCAGCTGCTTTTCGAAATCACTTAATAACAACGGCAATGTTGCTGAAGTGGTATTCCCATATCGCTGAATATTCATAAGTACTTTTGACTCCTCCAGTCCCATTCGGTTGGAAGTGGCGTCAATGATACGCCTGTTGGCCTGGTGTGGCACCAGCCAGTCCACATCCTCCTTGGTGAGATTGTTACGTTCCATGATCTGGGCGCTAACATCGGCCATGTTGGTCACGGCAAATTTAAAAACGGTTTTTCCGTCCTGGTAAACATAATGCTGCTTGTCGGCCACGGTTTGTGCGGTAGCAGGCATCACAGAGCCTCCGGCAGAGATCTTCAGGAATTCCCTTCCCTGACCGTCGCTTCTCAGGATCTCATCCTGAAGGCCAAGACCTTCTTCGTTAGGCTCAAAAAGGGCCGCGCCGGCACCATCTCCAAAGATGATACAGGTAGTCCTGTCTGTATAATCTATAATAGAAGACATTTTATCGGCTCCTATCACAAGAACCTTTTTATATCTTCCAGACTCAATGTAGGCCGCTGCAGTCGACATTCCGTAGAGAAAACTGGAGCAGGCTGCCTGCAAATCGTATGCAAACGCGTTGACTGCACCAATTTCTGTGGCAACGTAAACTCCTGTTGCCGCAACGGGAAGGTCGGGTGTAGCGGTAGCCATGATGACCAGGTCGATCTCGGCCGGGTCAATATTGGCTTTAATAATAAGGTCTTGAGCTGCTTTTATGGCAAGGTAGGAAGTTCCTTTATCGGGATCTTTCAGTATTCTGCGCTCCTTGATCCCCGTTCTTGAGGTGATCCATTCGTCATTGGTGTCAACCATAGTCTCAAGGATCTTGTTGGTCAACACAAACTCGGGTACATATGCGCCTACAGCGGTGATCGCTGCTGTTCTTTTTTTCATGAAAAAGGATTTTTATGCCCTTGGTAATCAAAAACTTAAAAGCATCACCCAAAAAGGAATTTTTTCAAGTTTCATTTTACAGCGGTGCAAATTAAGGTGTTTTTACCACTTTATCAACTTAAAAC
>CAZNFK010000227.1:0-1762 GCA_964572365.1 uncultured Flavobacteriaceae bacterium
GAAGGGGTTTATGAAGTAGTAGGGAAAGTGACGAACGGAAAAGACCTTTTTAAGATGCTTCGGAGTAAAAATCCGGATGTGCTTATCATGGAAATTGATCTGCCCGAGATAAACGGGATCACTGCCCTTAGAACCATAAAATCTGAACACCCGGGAACCAAGATCCTTATTCTTAGTTGTCACCCCGAAGAAATGTATGCGCTCAATGCCATCAAGGCGGGGGCTGCGGCATACCTTTCTAAAACCGCTTCTACCGAAACGCTTCAGGAAGCTGTTCACCAGGTGGCAAGGGGTGGTATTTACCTCAATAAGGAGATCAGCGAAAAGATCAATTCAGGGTCAACGAGATCTAACAACCTCGTGTCACGTTATAAGAAATTATCTACCCGGGAAATAGAGGTCCTCAACCTGCTTTCCACCGGGAAAAGAAATAAAGACATAGCCGAAGCTCTTGATATTAATGAAAAGACGGTGAGCACTTATAAAACGAGGCTGCTCAAAAAATTAAGGGTAGATAACCTGGCCGATCTTATCAACCAAAGCCGACTGCTTCAGTTGCGAACTACATAACGCGGTTGAGCTTATTGGAAAGCACCCTTTTTAGGGTCAAATAGTCCATAATATCCTGGAGGATCTCTTGAGATTCTCCGGCAGAAGCTTCTTTTACCTCTTTGTTGAGCTCGTTGATCTTTTGATTGACGAGATATCGACGCAGGGATAAAATGGTTTCATTTACCAGGCGACCTATTCCCGCTTTTTTGTCTTTTACAAAGATCTCCATGCGCTCCCAGTCGTGAAGCACGTATTGCTCTTCTTCCATGAGGATGTTAGTGACCTCCGTGGAATTTTCCACAGGCATTTCATTGATAAAGGTTTCCAGAGAAAAGTTCTCCTCCTCATTGAATTTCCCGATCACCTGCTGGTATATTTTCTGAAAATTCTCATTGGCAAAGGCCACCTCATCTTCCTGCAGGTCAAGGAATACTTTTTCGAACACCTTTGCTTTCTGCACTTCGGGCTCCAGCTCCATCTCTCCCTTGTCATTTACCTTCAGTACCAGGTCTTCAAACTCATCTTCCATAGAACCGTACAATAGCAACAGGCTGATGATCTTTCGTTCCAGCACATAAAGTTCATCAACTTTCGTCCTGGGAACCTCATTATCGCGGACCACCTCGAAACTTTTGGTTTTTTTAGGGGTCCCTCTTTTCTCCATGCCGCCACCTGTGAGCTGGGCCAGGGTCCTGAAGATCACTTCTTCAGAAATATCCATGATACGGGAGGTCTCCTGCACATAAACTTCCTGCTGAATGTTATCGGGGATCTTGGAAATACTGCTCACCATATCCCTGATCAGTGAAGCCTTCTTCACAGGATCATTCTGCGCTTCCTCCATAAGAAGTGAGGCCTTATATTCTATAAAGTCCTTTGAGTTATTTTTGAGATACAAACGAATCTCCTCTTCTGTATTTTTCTTGGCAAAACTATCGGGGTCTTCCCCTTCAGGAAAAGCGCACACCTTCACGTTCATGCCCTGCTCCAGGATCAGGTCGATCCCACGGATCGAGGCCCGCTGCCCGGCTGCATCACTGTCAAAAAGAACAGTAATGTTTTTCGTCAGACGGTTGATCAATCGTATCTGCTCAGGAGTCAATGCCGTTCCCGAAGAGGAAACTACATTTTCTATTCCCGCCTGGTTGAACTGGATCACGTCTGTATAACCTTCTACCAAAAAACAGTTGTCCTCTTTGGCGATGGTCTG
>CAZNFK010000228.1:0-1751 GCA_964572365.1 uncultured Flavobacteriaceae bacterium
ACTGGTTCCCTAAGATGTTTGGAAGAATGATGAACAAGAATATGGGATACATTCACTTCTGGATCACCATTATCGGTGCCTACGGGGTATTTTTCCCAATGCACTTTGTGGGTATGGCCGGGCTGCCAAGAAGGTACTATGACAACACTGCCTTCCCATATTTTGATGACCTAGCAGACATCAACGTGTTGATCACCATTTTCGCGATCATCACCGCCCTTGTGCAGTTGGTATTCCTTTACAACTTTATCCATTCTATTTTCTTCGGAAAAAAGGCAACAGCGAACCCATGGAACTCCAACTCTTTGGAATGGACTACCCCGGTAGAGCCAATCCATGGAAACTGGCCAGGAGAGCTTCCAACCGTTTACCGTTGGGCATACGACTACAGTAAAACTAATGAGAAAGGAGAATACGTGATCCCGGGGCAGGATTTTGCACCGCAGACAGTTCCGCTTCAAAAAGATGAAGAGGAGTTGAATCACTAATCGACTTTCTCAAATGATATTGAGCAAAGCCTTTTCTTCGGAAAAGGCTTTTTCTTTTATCTTTGTTGAACTTAAAAATCTGGCAATGAACGAACACCTTGATCCCACCGGAGAGCATTTTTCTTCGGAAGAAATGGATATCGAAAAAGCTTTGCGGCCCCTGGAATTTGATGATTTCACCGGGCAGGATCAGGTCTTGGACAACCTGAAGGTTTTCGTTGAGGCGGCCAATCAGCGTGGAGAAGCACTGGACCATACTCTTTTTCACGGTCCTCCGGGGCTTGGTAAGACGACTTTGGCCCATATACTTGCCAATGAGCTGGGAGTAGGGATAAAAGTCACCTCGGGCCCTGTCTTGGATAAACCCGGAGACCTGGCGGGCCTGTTGACCAATTTGGATGAGCGGGATGTGTTATTCATCGATGAGATACATCGCCTTAGCGCGGTAGTGGAAGAATATTTGTACTCAGCCATGGAGGATTTTAAGATCGATATCATGATCGAAACGGGACCCAACGCCCGGTCAGTTCAAATAAATCTTAATCCGTTTACCCTTATTGGCGCCACTACCCGCAGCGGACTCTTAACAGCCCCAATGCGAGCGCGTTTTGGTATCGCCAGCAGGCTGGAATATTACAGTACCGAACTGCTTTCAGACATTGTGCAGCGAAGTGCCCAGATACTCAAAGTTCCCATCACCATGGAAGCCGCTATCGAGATCGCGGGACGCAGCCGGGGGACGCCTCGTATCGCCAACGCCCTTTTGAGAAGGGTGCGGGATTTCGCCCAGATCAAGGGTAACGGAAAGATCGATATAGAGATCGCAAAATACAGCTTAAAAGCGTTGAACGTCGATGCCCACGGGCTGGATGAGATGGATAACAAGATCCTGACTACCATTATCGATAAATTTAAAGGAGGTCCGGTAGGAATCACTACCCTGGCTACTGCTGTAAGTGAAAGCGCCGAAACCATCGAGGAAGTGTACGAGCCTTTTTTGATCCAGCAGGGCTTCATACAACGTACCCCTCGGGGCCGTGAAGTCACCGAAGCCGCTTACAAACACCTGGGCCGTGAGCGTGGCGGAGTGCAGGGTGGATTGTTTTAAATAAACAGGTATAGACCAAACAGGTCTCGAAGACCTGTTTGGTCTAAAAAAATGAGGGCAGACACAAATGAAAGAGATCAAAGGCATTCCCAAAGTTTCCAGGCTTCAGTTTTACACTAATGCCCGCAGGATCCTGAAGAATCCTTTGCCTTTTC
>CAZNFK010000229.1:0-1724 GCA_964572365.1 uncultured Flavobacteriaceae bacterium
GCAGATTTATATTTTCTCGGAATAAGGATGTTCAACGATTTTCCTACCAGTTCCCCTTTTTGGTATCCAAACATGGTGTCTGCGGCGATATTGCTGCTAACGATCGTCTGGGAATCATCAACTACGATAATACCTTCTGAAGCTGCTTCAAAAAGGACATTAAAGACATTCTCATTCTTTTCAAACATACGTGTACCTTATTCGTGGGGCATTGTAAAGAAATGCCTTTTTTATTGAACTCCAAAATTACATAAAATCACTAAACTACCAGGGGATCATAATGAAGGGCGCAGTTTCATTTTTTTTTGGATAAAAAAGATCCGGTGAAATTCTCACCGGATCCTCAATTACAAACTTACAATTTAACTATCCATCTAACATCTACTCATGCAGTTGTAAGAGTGTAATTAATCGCCTGCCTCATCTTTCGCAGAGACAAAATCTTTATCCTGAGGTAGAACATTGTTCGCAAGTTTTGTTACCCCCATTGCAATAAGAATGGCGGTGATCACAAAGAGAAGGAATTTGACCATGAGACTGTTCTCCAGAACGTCATCATAGAAGGTCAAAATGATCTCCATTGCTAAAAATGCTAATTGAAAACTTGCTTTTAACACCATGTGTAAGTCATAAATAGAGTATAAATATACACTGGTGTAAAGACAAAACCCGTACCCAAAATTACCTTTGACTCAAATTTAACTTGTGCAAGATCAAAGGTTAAATAATTTAGGTTAAAGTGTCTTAAGGAAAGTTTTTGCGGTGTTCAGGTTTTTCAAGTTTAAAGGTGATAATAGGCCTTTCGGCGTGATTGACGAGGTCTTCACTAATGCTGCCATTAAAAAAATGCGAAATGCCTTTTCTGCCATGGGTGGCAATTCCAATAAGATCTGCATTTACTTTATTGGCGAAATTGAGAATTCCCTGTTCTACCGAATCATCGTTGTAAACGTGGAATTCATAGTTTTGAAAATCAATGCCTTCTAAGTATTTAGAAAGGTAATTGTCTGTGTCTTTTGAAGTGATGAATTCGTTGGCCGTGTTGATATAGAGCAGATGTAATTTCGCATTTACCAAATCTGCAAATTCGATCACTTTTTCAAGTGTCTTTTTGTTGCTGTCATCAAGGTTGGTGGCAAAAACCAAATTGGTAATCTTAAATTCCGGAATGTTCTTCTTGATCACCAGTACCGGGATTTCTGAAGTTCTCACCACCTTTTCTGTGTTGGAGCCCACGAACATTTCTTTAAATCCACTGGCTCCCCTTGAGCCCATTACAATAAAGTCGCAATTATGTTCCCTGCTGGTCTCCATAATTCCGTCAAAAGCCTGGCGAAACTCTACTATTTCGTGAACTTTTAAACCCTGGAGATATGGCCGTGAAAGTATCTCTGAATATCGCTTTTTTGCCAGTTTCATAAATCCAATAGCTTCGGGTAAGTCACTGCTGCGGGTTTCTCCCACTGGGTTGGACATGTTAGCCGGTAATTCTATCATGTGCAGGAGGTAGATCTCCGCGCCATATGTATGTGCAAGTTGGGAGGCTACCTGCAGGGCATTTTCAGCATGCTCCGAAAAGTCGGTTGGAACCAGGATTTTTTTCATAAAGTTGGTGTAATTAAGTAAGGTTGATTGAGTTATAAAGCTACAAATATTTTTTCATTCAAAATCTTGTTTTCTTTCTTCATAAATATTACTATATTTGCACCGTTGAAGCGAAAAAA
>CAZNFK010000230.1:0-1701 GCA_964572365.1 uncultured Flavobacteriaceae bacterium
CATAACTTTCATCTTTGTACAGGATGTTGGCCATATTTATTCGTGTATTCGTGGCATATTTATAACTAACAGATTCTTTACTTCCTTATCACCTGAACCTTTCCGTCATTGCTTAGCTTGATAATAGCCGAGGGTTTAGCGGTCTTTTTTGACTGCTGCAAATTTACTACATAGTCCACACCTTTTAAAATTTCCGGAGAGATTTCATGGAAGGATTCCGGGGTGGGTTCGCCACTGAGATTTGCTGAGGTGGAGACCAGGGGGCGCTTCATTTTTCGGATGAGTTTCTGGCAAAATTCATCTTTGGTCACGCGAATTCCAAGGGTGTTATCTTCACCTACTAAGTTCTCTGCCACTCGAATAGGTTTGTCGTAGATAATAGTGGTCGGTTTTGCAGCATACTTCAAGATGTCGTAAGCGACTTCCGGGACCTCCTCCACATACTGGTTGAGCATCTTGAAATCAGAAACCAGGCATATCATCGCCTTGGTTTCACTTCTTTTTTTCAATTGGTAGATCTTGTCTATCGCGTCTGCATTGGTCGCATCACAGCCAATTCCCCATACAGTATCTGTAGGGTAGAGGATGATCCCCCCTCTTTTCATAACGGTTAACGCATTATTGATCTCTTCATTAAAGTCCATAGATGATCTTTTTATATTCGGCCAAAGTATTTTGGGCCATTTTAGTAGTTGTGTATTTTTCCAGCAAGTCCTTACGAGATCTTTCGGTGATCTCCTGCATTTCCTCCGGATTGTTTTGCACGTGCAAAATTAACTCACTCAGTTTGATATGATCGAATTTATCTGCAAGAAATCCGTTTTTCCCGTCTTTTACAATTTCGGGAATTCCGGCGACGTTGGTGCTCACCACCGGTACCTTATGATAAAAAGATTCATAAATGACCTGGGGCATACCTTCATTGGAGGAGGAGATAAGGGTGATATCAAATTGAGGTAAAAAATTAGACGCGTTAGGAGTATAGCCCAAGAGGTGAACATTCTGTTCGAGCTTAAGTTCTTTTATCTTTTCTTTTAAAGCTGGAGTTCGTTCAGTAAAAGTCCCAATCTGAACAAAATGAAAATCCTTGTGGTTCTTTTCATTGATCAGGTAATCTGCAACATCAATGAAAGTTTCCAGTTTTTTGGCTTTATGGTGATTGGCAATATTTCCGATAATGACTTCGCTGTCATTGATTCCGAATTTTTCCCGAAGAAGAAATGGGGTGTGGTCACTTTTGTTGTCTATTCGCGTGCCGTGGTAAATAGTCTTCAATTTCTTCAGGTCTAATACAGCCTCGGCCATGATCGCTTTGGTATGATTGGAAACGCACAGGTATTTTTTAATTTTTGGATAATTGTATTTATACAACGTTTGCTTCCTCTTTTTTACCGGAAATGAAATTTTCTTACTGAACACGAAAGGAGGGAGGCGTGAAAATTTATCGGCAAAGATCGCAAGGGCCATCGCGCGCGGATCATGAAGGTGGATGAGATCGATCTTTCGGCTTTTACAAAGGTTGATGATCTTGAAAATAAACCTTGCATCGAAATTCACCTTTAGCGGCGCGGTTTCGTGATCAATACCTGAGCCTTTTAATCTTTGATGGAATTTTTTACCTCTGGTGCACAGAATGAGGTTTGTTACCTCAGGATTTGATCTCTTGAGCTCCAGGCAAAGGTTTTCTATGTGGTTCTCACC
>CAZNFK010000231.1:0-1696 GCA_964572365.1 uncultured Flavobacteriaceae bacterium
TGTTGTTATAGGCATTGCGGCAGTAGTCACTGCAGAATTTCTTGTCGGTCCTGCCCACGATCTTTTCCCCGCATTCCAAACAGGCTTTTTCCATATTACTAAAGTTAACATTTTTTCAATTATCAATGAGCAATAAGGAATAATCACTCTTCTCTCCTAAATTTCGAATAACCGGTTTTTGCTCTCTCTTCTCTCGTTCAAAAGATCACTCACATCTCAATACTCAATACTCACTACTCACTACTGAGTTTTTCCAGCTCCATATTGAGATCATACTGCAGGTCCTCGTGTAATTTCTGAATGTTCTTCTTCACCAGCGCCAGTTGCCGGTCATAAAGGTTCTGCAGGGTTTTGTTGCGGTGAATGGAGGGGCTGAAGGAATCCATTTTCTGAAGGTAATAGATCAGCAGCTCGGTCTCTGTTTCCTTCTTACCCGAATAACGACTGAATTTTTTTACGTTCCGAAGGACCTTGCGCATGCTCTTTTTCATAAAATAATAGCTGCTGCGGTTGATCTCTTCAAATTGATCGTCCATTTCCTGTTTTACAGCCTTTACGTACTCTTCTTCATTTTCTGCGGAAAAAAGCAGGTAAGTAAGCAGCTCTTTATTTTCCTTTTTGAAGCGGGACAGTCTCAGTACGATCTCCAGCAGTTCCTCGGGCGAACGGTGTTTGAGTACGTCTTTGAGTTCTTTGACCGATGCGGGTTTCTTCATTTAATAAATTTAGAGAAGGATCTATTTCATCCTTAGCCGTTCATTGACCTTAGAGATCTCTTCCAGGTAATCGAGTTGTAGTTCCTGTATGTCAAGCATGCGTTTGTTCTGATGAATGATCAGGTGATCTAGCTTTTCATGCAACAGGCGTATCTCGAGCTCGGCTTTTAGGTTCACCTGGTAATCGTTCACGCTCCTGGCCCGGTCTTTTTGTTCTTTTCGATTTTGGCTCATCATAATGATGGGTGCCTGTATCGCCGCAAGGCAGGAAAGGATCAAATTCAGCAGGATAAAAGGGTAAGGATCAAAAGGTCGGGAGGCCAATACCCAGATGTTGATGCCCATCCAGATCAATAAGAATGTAAAAAAGATAATGATAAAGGTCCAGCTGCCCCCGAATTCCGCAATCCTGTCGGCCATCTTTTGACCGGTAGTGAGCTGTGCTTCTATTTCGGGTTCAATGTTTTCAGATAAAAGCTTGTTGCTTTGAATGGCTTTGACCACCTCCTTTTCCAGCGCCCCGAGCTCCCTATGCTCTTTCTGAAGTAAAAGTTCCAGGTACTTTTTACGGTAAACATTTAGCCTTTCCAGCGAAATATATTTTTCCCCGGTAAAATCTGGAAAATCTTTCTGAATTAATTTTACCAGCTGCGGTTTCAGAGAATTTCCCTGGACCAGGTTCTCCAGGTCAAATTCTTTCTTGGTAATATGGCAAATCTCTTTATCCATAGGCCTTGGTTGCTCTTGTAATATTACGAAATAATTGCCAGCCTCTTTCAGTAATCGATTACAAACGTTTACAAACGAATGTAAACGAAAACAAATCAGTATCAACCGATTATCGTTTTTAACCGGTGGTATGTTTGTCTCGTTGAAATGAACGAATGATTTTCAACTAAACTAAATTCTTTTATCATGAATACATTAAGAAACAAAGTACAGTTGATTGGCCACGTAGGAAACGCACCCGAGATCGTAAC
>CAZNFK010000232.1:0-1692 GCA_964572365.1 uncultured Flavobacteriaceae bacterium
TCTACTTATCCAGATATTCTTGACGACAGGAAAAATCTTAGCAACAAATTTCCTTATAAATTCTTTGCAGCTGTTTTTATAACTATAGTGTATTTTGTGGTTCTTATCATGAATGTTTATGATGTCATGCCCATGAATACTCTTGAGGATTGTAATAGGCAGTGCACCGGGGATGATAAACGGGCTTGTGCTCAATTTTGTGAATGCATCCATACTAAAGGAAATGATTTTACAGATTGTCATGATACTTACCTGAATTCAGTTGAAAACAAATGACAGTCAAAATGGAAAGAAACACCCGCAAAAATTATTTCCTGGGATTTATAATCCTGTTGGTTATCGAGATCCTGATCGCAAAATTCGTACAAGATGATTTCGTACGACCTTACCTTGGAGACTTCCTGGTGGTGATCCTTATCTATTGTTTTGTGATGGCTGTTTCCAATATCTCTATAGCCAAAGGTTTATTGATCGTGCTGCTCTTCTCCTTCGCGGTGGAATTTTTTCAACTAATAAACATTGTGAAAGTACTGCAATACCAGCCTCCCAAAATAATAATGATCGTCCTGGGAAGCAGCTTTTCTGCATGGGACCTGCTCGCTTATGTTGTAGGACTGTCTGTGTGCTTTTTAATGGAGTACAGCCGCAATCGGGCTATTTCCCGTCGACGTAATCCTGCAGGTACCTGAACCTTTCTGTAAGTTTTCCATCTTTGGTCATGCGGGCCCGTTCGAGAATTCCTTCTTTATCCCCGTTAAAAAAAGCGGGTAAAACGTTTTTCAGGAACATCTCCCCAAATCCCTCACTGGCATCTTTGGGCAATTCACAGGGCAGGTTGTCTACTGCCATCACGGCAACCGCGCTTTTTTCCTTAAAATCAACTTCCCCTCCCGATTCGGGGCTGTACCCGTAGAAAGGTTCTGCAATGGTAGAAGGCCTTATGGTGCTGGCTACCGGCCCATCGATATCACAGGAAATATCGGCCACGTATTTGATCTTAAAGGCCGGGGATCTCATGTCTTCAGCTGTAAAAAAGGCCGGGGCGCCTGCCCCATAAAAATGACCTGCAATGAAGAAATCACTGGTCCTGGCGAATCTCATGAAGTCGGATTTATATCTTTCAGGGTGATTATAGAACTCCTGAACAGCGCCTTCTTTCCCGTCTTTGCGTTTGTTGTAATCCATTACATCAATGTTGCAATAGACCGGTTCCTCAAAACTATCTTGCAGATATTCCTTTATTCCCACATTTTTCAGGCCCAGATGATCCAGGATCTCTTTTGCGCCACGAGCGACTTTTCCGCTGCCCGTCAGTACGATCTTAAGCGGCGGAAGGTTGATCTTGTTCAATTCTGCCAGCATGGCATTAAGATCGGGCAGCGACTCTGCCTTTGGCAATTCAAAAATGCCATTTTTGAGACCTATTGCCCTGATGCCGTTATAGGCGCCGACCAGCCCCGCATACCTCCCGAAGCCTATGAGCCGTCCCCCGGATTCGTTGACGATCACCTCGTGATCATACAGCTCAATGTTCTTTTTGAGGATCTCCCGCAACAGGTCTCGGTTATACGGCTGTTTTTTGATGGTATGGGAAAAGAAAAAATATTTTTTATTCGGAACAAGCGCCGGGATAGGCACTTCTTTCACCCCCAGCATCACGTCACAGTCTGACACATCTTCGGAAACCTCGAA
>CAZNFK010000233.1:0-1669 GCA_964572365.1 uncultured Flavobacteriaceae bacterium
CGCATTGCAGGCTGCAATGGACGGATTTGAAGTGAAGAAGCTGGAAACAGTACTTCCCAAAGCCGACATCGTGATCACCACTACCGGAAATAAAGATATTGTTAGAGCCGAGCATTTTGAAGCGATGAAAGATAAGACCATCGTTTGTAATATTGGTCACTTTGACAACGAGATCCAGGTTGCATGGCTAAATGAAAACCACGGGGATACCAAAGTGGAGATCAAGCCACAGGTTGACAAATACACGATCAATGGAAAAGATATCATTCTTTTAGCCGAAGGTCGTTTGGTAAACCTTGGTTGTGCCACAGGACATCCAAGTTTTGTAATGAGTAATTCATTTACAAACCAGACCCTGGCCCAGATCGAACTTTGGAAAAATACAGATAAGTACAAGAACGAGGTTTATATGCTTCCAAAGCATCTTGATGAAAAGGTAGCAAAACTTCACCTGGAAAGAATTGGAGTTGAATTAACCGAATTGAATGAAGAGCAGGCCAAGTACATTGGTGTCACTGTTGAAGGCCCATTCAAACCGGAATATTACAGGTATTAATAGACTGCAGACGTTAGTCTGTAGTTCTTAGTTAAAATTATCCTCTTCAAAAATGACTTTTTTTGAAGAGGATTTTTTTATCGCATCCACCAGTTAATCAGGATGGCTGCCACTATTATAATGAGTAGAGCAATAAACAACCAGGTCCAAAATTTAGTTTGGCTAACTTGTTCAGCCTCCGGACTTGGATCTTGAAGCAATCCGTTCTCACGGAGTAAAGCACCTGCCTTTTCCTCCTGTCCTCTCGCCACCTGCACCCTGACTCCAGTGGCAAAATTGGTGTGGGTATTTTCATCGAGGAATCGATAATCAATATTGTTCTGCTCAAAAATATTCCTCAACAAAAAAAGCTGATTTTGCTGCCGGGTCTCCCAGATGGTTGTATACTCCATTATGTTTCAGGTAAAATGGCTCAATAAATAATTCAGCACATTAGCTCACGTTCAGCTAAGGAGCGTTCATAAACCAGGCGATGAGTATGGCTACCAGGATCAACACCAGGGCTGCAAGAAATACGAACATCCATTTCTTACCACGGGTAGCAGAAGCCTCGCGATGTTGATGATCCACCTTTAGATATCCGCTTTCATGAAGAATTTCCCGGGCCAGGATCCGGTCTTTTTCGGCTACCTGGAAATACATTTCTTGCTTTCCTTCCGTAATTTCTTTGTCTTCGGAGATCCTATAATCCACACTTCTTTCTTCAAAAAGGCTTTTCAGGACAGCAACCTCGGACTCATCGCCCGTGGCATAAACAGTAATATATTCCATATCCTTAAAAATTACGGGGTTAGCCTATTAAAGATACAAAAAAACCCTTTCCGGAATCCGGAAAGGGTCTAATATCTCAAATAGATAAGTTCAACTATGCCTCAAACGGTTCGATAGAAACGTAAGATTTGTTGTCTTTCTTTTTAGTGAATTTTACGATACCATCAACTTTGGCATGTAAAGTATGGTCTTTTCCTGCGTACACATTCTCTCCCGGATTGTGAGCAGTACCTCTTTGTCTAACGATGATATTTCCAGCAATAGCAGCTTGTCCTCCAAAGATCTTCACACCTAGGCGTTTCGATTCTGATTCTCTACCGTTCTTGGAACTACCAACTCCTT
>CAZNFK010000234.1:0-1632 GCA_964572365.1 uncultured Flavobacteriaceae bacterium
AGGCTTCAGTTTTACACTAATGCCCGCAGGATCCTGAAGAATCCTTTGCCTTTTCATCATGAGCGGTTTACAGCCCTCGGAGACACTTTTCAGCTTGATGTGGGTTGGGGCAGAACAGTGATCTTTTCCCGTGATCCAGGTTTTGCCGAATATGTGCTTCAGAAAAATCAAAAGAACTACACCAAATCCCCAATACAAACCCAGGATGTGGCAAAATACCTTGGGAAAGGTTTGCTCACCTCAGAAGGGGAACATTGGCGGAAGCAGCGAAAATTGATCCAGCCGGCTTTTCACAAAAAACAGTTGGTGAATTTGCTGGGGAGTATGAATTCTGCCATTTTGGAAGAGTTGAAAAGGGTGCAGCCGGGGGAACCAATGGATATCTTTCCCGTCTTTAATGATCTCGCGTTTCAAACCGTGGTCAAATCCCTTTTCAGCAGTGCAGTGGGGCAGGAGGAGATCGACCGGCTGCAACACATCACAGAGTCGGCTCAAAAAATGCTGGTACGTGAACTGAGGCAGCCATACTTGAACTGGTGGTTTAGATTGCACGGGGACATTCGGCATAATTTGGAACTCACCGGCGAAGCCCGCGACATTCTCAAGCGTCTAATTGATGAGCGAAAGGCCTCTGGCAAAAGGGAGGATGACCTGCTGGACATGCTGCTGGACGCGCGCTATGACGATGGTACCGCAATGAGTGAACAACAGCTCATTGACGAGATCCTCATCCTGTTTACCGCCGGTCACGAAACCACTTCCAATGCCCTCACCTTTACTTGTGAGCTGCTGGCCCGGCACCCCGAAGTTCAGGAAAAGATTGCGGCCGAAGTAAAAACCGCCAAAGAAGAGACTAATGATCTTATGGATTTTCTCCGGAAGTGCAGTTACACTCAAAACGTGATCGAAGAATCTATGCGGCTGTATCCGCCGGCTTATTTTATTGACAGGGTGAACATTGAAGAAGATGAATTCGAGGGGAAATCTATTCCGAAGAATTCCAGTCTGCTTTTTTCAGTCTATGAGATCCACAGAAATAAAAACTTCTGGGAAGATCCTGAAAAGTTCATCCCCGAACGTTTTGCCGAAGGACGCTACAGTAATTACTATCCCTTTGGGGCAGGCCCACGCAAGTGTATTGGCAACAATTTTGCAATGTATGAAATGGTGCTTGCGATAGCCGATTTGGTATCGAAGTACCGCCTGTACAGCACTAAAGAAAAGATCGAGATCCTGCCTTTGATCACCCTAAAACCTAAGAATGCGATCCTGAAATTTGAAAGACGTTAAAAAGCGAAATTTCCTTTGAATACCTCTAAGGCCAAACATACAGCTCTTATCAAATCTGAGGCTAAACGCCTCGGCTTTCTCTCTTGTGGAATTTCCAAAGCAGAATTCCTGGAGGAGGAAGCCCCGCGTCTTGAAGAATACCTGCAAAAACAAAGGCACGGGAAAATGTCATTTTTGGAGAACTATTTTGACAAACGCCTCGACCCCACCAAACTTGTTGAGGGATCAAAAAGCGTGATCTCACTGCTGCTTAATTATTATCCCGAAGAGAAACAGCGGGAGGATTCCTATAAGATCAGCAAATATGCTTACGGCACAGATTATCACTTTGTGATCAAGGAT
>CAZNFK010000235.1:0-1611 GCA_964572365.1 uncultured Flavobacteriaceae bacterium
GCTTACCAGTTTGAATTCTAGGAATGAGATTATTCTTGTTGATCTTCCTGTTTCTTACCGGCCAGCTTGCTGTTGCGCAAAATAAGCAATTGTTGTACAATGTCAATTCCTTGCCTCAAAATCTCATGAGCAATCCCGGCGGTGAGGTAAGATTTGATATGCATGCCGGAATTCCCTTTTTTTCACACCTCTCTTTTTCTGCAGGTTCTTCAGGAGTAAGTCTTTATGACATTTTCGGAGAAGGAGAAGGTACGGTTAATGACAAAATAGACTATTCTTTGTCCAGGATCAGCAATAAGGACTTTTTTACAGTTAGGAATCAGGTGGAGCTTTTGTCCTTGGGCTGGAGGAACAACAAAGACAATTATTTTTCTGCAGGTATCTACCAGGAAGCCGATGTCTTCGCTTACTTTCCAAAAGACCTGGCGGTGCTTGCCTGGGAAGGAAATGAAAATCAAAAGAATTTCCATCTTAGCGATCTTGCTTTTACCGGCGAGGTGTTGAATGTATTCCATTTTGGGGTAAGTCATTACTGGAACCGTGACCTCAATGTAGGGATAAGGGCCAAATTATATTCGGGGGTGATCAATGTACGAAGCATTGATAATAACGGGGATTTCTTTACTTATGGAAACTCGGGTGACGGCGTGGCCCGTCCCAAACTTCGAAAAGTAGATATCCTTTTACGAACCGCAGGGTTAGGACCTTTTTTAGATGAGAATAAAATGACTAATAAGGAGCTTTTTAGTCATTTTAGGAGTCAGGCTTTTTTAGGTGGAAATATGGGAGTAGGCGTGGATCTTGGGTTCACCTATTTTCTGAGTGATCAATACCGCATCACCGGAAGTCTTCTTGATATCGGCATGCTGAAACATTCTGATGATGTACGTACTTTTCGATACTACGGCGATTATGAATCCGGCCAGGGGAGTGAACTGGATCCCGATCATCCCGACAGTGGAGAATTGGGGGAATATTTTCATGAAGAAGAGCTAAGCGAACCTTACATCAGTACAAGGCCGGTCAAATTCAATGCCTCTTTTGATTACGGTTTCGAGGAGGAACTTGACCTCGCCGCCTGTGACTACAGGAAGCTTAGGCCCAGGAGGCGATACAGGAACCATGTGGGTCTCCAGGTTTTTAGCATGAAGCGCCCACGCGGTCTGGTCAATGCCGCTACTGTTTACGTTGACAGGAAATTTTCCAGAAATTTCTTCGGAAAGCTTACCTACACGGTTGATTCTTTTTCCTTTTCCAATGTCGGGTTGCTAGTTTCCGGAAGGTTTTCAAATTTTAATCTTTATCTTGCTGCAGACAATCTTCTGGATTACACCAACCTGGCCAAAGCACGCAATGCTTCGGTGCAATTGGGTTTCCAGTTCTTATTTGACAAGGGATGAAAAAGTTAGTTTTTGCAGCAGTTTTTGTAGTGGGGTTTTCTGTTTCCGCAGCGGCTCAAGAGCTGGATCAATACCAGTACGTGCGCGTGCCCGAAAAATTTGAATTCCTCAAAGAAGAAAATCAGTACCAGTTGAATGCCCTTACCGCATTCCTGTTTGAAAAATTCGGATTTACGGCTCTTTATGAAGAACCCAACCCGCGGGGTGTGCA
>CAZNFK010000236.1:0-1594 GCA_964572365.1 uncultured Flavobacteriaceae bacterium
TTTTTTTCACCTGTTGAACAGCAGCCTGTTTTTCCTGGTGCTGCTGCTCGCGCTGCTGAGTGTGCCGGTACTTTTTATCACTACGGGGAGAGAGTATGAATTCTACACGGGCGTCATGCTGTTCTTCAGCATTAGCACCATGATCTTTTTTACTTCTTACTGGGTGACTTTCGCAAAGATCAAAGGACGAAGCTTCCGGTCTTTTTTGGAGTTTTCAATGTTGTTTTTCACTTTTTTCTCCATCGCCATGGGATTTTCCATCCATAACTCCCGGGCAGTGTTGGAAGGGCACTTTGGAAAAAGGAGTGAGTTCATTAGAACCCCAAAGTTCAATTTGGACGGGAAAGAGAGGCTCCTAAAGAAAACCCCTTCAAAGATCACCTTTCAGCTGTTGCTGGAAATTTCTTTGATGCTGCTGTTCGCCTTCGCGATCTTTTCAGCTTTTAATCTTGAAAATTACCGCCTGCTCCTGTTTCACTTGATGTTGTTCTTCGGGTTTTCTTACGTGGTTTTGACTTCTTTAAATATTGAGTTCTGGAGACCTAACAAATGAAACAATTTCTAAGCTTTCATAAGATCCCGCTCCTTCTTTTCATGGCGTCCTGCGCATTCTACTGGTCATTCGGTTACGACCTGGATCGCGAGGATTTAATTAAACTTTTCAGTCTCTATAGTGCACTTTTCTTTTTGAGCTGGAAGATCCTTCAGCTTGAAAAAGACAACTTCAGGTTGCTGCTGGGAGCCGCCATAGTCTTCAGGTTGATCTTCCTCTTTGCCATTCCCAACCTTTCGCAGGATTTCTACCGTTTTATCTGGGACGGAAAATTATTGCTGCAGGGTATCAATCCTTACATTTTTACGCCTGACGAGTTAATCGCCAATCCTCCTATAGAAGGCGCGCAGGCACTTTATGCCGGAATGGGAGAACTCAGCGCCGGGAATCCCACCAATTACCCGCCCCTGAATCAACTATTCTTTGCCCTGGCAGCACTTTTGGGCGGAAAAAGTATATTGGGAGCTGTAGTGAGTCTTCGCTTGTTTATCATTGCGGCAGACGTGGGAATCTTTTACTTCGGAAGGAAACTGCTCCGTAAATTAAACCTGCCCGAAAACCGCATTTTCTGGTATCTTCTTAATCCCTTCATAATAATTGAAATCACCGGAAACCTGCATTTTGAAGGGGTGATGGTATTTTTCCTGCTGGTCTCCCTGTATTACCTGCACCAGAAAAAATGGCTGGTCAGCGCCTTCTGGTTTGCCTGTTCGGTTTCGGTCAAACTCATCCCCCTGCTTTTTCTTCCGCTCCTGTTCAGGTATTTGAAACCAAAAAAGGCGCTCGCTTATTACGCAACCAGCGTATTTTTTGTATTACTGTCCTTTCTCCCGTTCCTTTCCGAAGCATTTTTGACTAATTTTTCAGCCAGTGTGGGACTTTGGTTTCAAAAATTTGAATTCAACGCCAGTATTTATTACCTCATCAGGTGGATTGGGTTCCAAATCCAGGGGTATAATATAATTCAGAGCGCCGGGCCTGTTTTAGGGATCATTGTATTCCTGTTCGTCATTTTTCTGTCTTTTCATCGTCGGAACAAAA
>CAZNFK010000237.1:0-1587 GCA_964572365.1 uncultured Flavobacteriaceae bacterium
ACCCCGGCAAGGATCAATGTTTTTTTCCAGAAATCGGGATTTTTAAAATTGTCGAGTATACCCATTATTGAAGTTTTTCGTTGTTGTGATGCCGGTCCTTATCTCGTTTTGTTTTGAGGTCGAGTTTCTTATCAAAAGCCTCCTGCAGGTCGATCCCGGTTTGATTGGCCAGGCAAAGCACCACAAAGACCACATCTGCCAGCTCTTCACCAAGGTCCTTCGCCTTATCACTTTCCTTCTCGCTCTGCTCCCCGTAACGGCGGGCAATGATTCGGGCAACCTCCCCTACCTCCTCGGTAAGCTGCGCCATGTTGGTCAATTCGTTGAAGTAACGAACCCCGTGTTCTTTGATCCAGTCGTCAACGGCTTTTTGCGCGTCTTGTATGTTCATGTTTATATAAGTTAAAACCCTTTCAGGGTTCGAAACCCTGAAAGGGTTGATTTCATTCTCTATTCTTCGAATCCACGATAATCGTCACCGGCCCGTCATTTAGCAGGCTCACTTTCATATCGGCACCAAATTCGCCGGTGCCAACCGGTTTCCCGATCTCCTGTTCCAGCCTCTTTACGAACTTCTCGTACAACGGAACGGCCACATCAGGTTTTGCAGCCTTGATATAGCTGGGCCTGTTCCCTTTTTTGGTGCTGGCATGCAAGGTAAACTGACTCACCACAACGGCATCTCCGTTTACGTCTAAAAGTGAATCATTCATTACTCCTTTATCATCATTGAAGATCCGCATTTTCGCGATCTTTCCGCAGAGCCATTTAATATCCTCTTCCGAATCTTCTTCCTCTATTCCCAACAGGATCAAAAGACCTTGTTTTATTTCCGATTTTACTTTTCCTTCTATGGTAACCGATGCCTTCGAAACCCGTTGTAAAACTACTTTCATTCCTGTTCGTAATTGTCAATTCGGTAATGTTGATCATCTTCCCCTTTGAGTATCTGCAGGTAACTTTTGTACCTCGACCAGGGAATTTCCCCGGCCTCCAGGGCATCTTTTACCGCGCACTGTGGTTCATCCACGTGCAGGCAGTTGTTGAACTTGCAGTCCTGTTTCCGTTCAAAGAATTCCGGAAAGTAGTCTCCCAATTCCTCTTTTTCAATATCTACCACTCCAAAGCCTTTGATTCCCGGAGTATCAATAATTCGCGCTCCGAAATCCAGGTCAAACATTTCAGCAAAGGTAGTGGTATGCTGTCCCTGCCGGTGCTGCTCAGAGATCTTCATGGTCTTGAGGTCCAGCTTGGGCTCAATGGCATTGATCAGCGTTGATTTTCCGGTGCCGCTGTGGCCCGAGATCATACTGGTCTTCCCCTTCATCATTTCCTTCACCTTTTCGACATTTTTACCGGTCTTTGCCGAAATCCCCAGGCATTCGTACCCAATGCTGCGATACATCGCCGCCAGGTATTTCACCTCATCCAGCTCCTCGTCTTTATACGTATCGATCTTGTTGAACAGCAGAATGGCCTTAATGCCATAAGCTTCCGCAGTCACCAGGAAACGATCTATAAAAGTGGTAAACGTGGGCGGATTGTTCAGCGTGACCAATAAAAAAGCCTGATCGATATTGGAAGCGA
>CAZNFK010000238.1:0-1564 GCA_964572365.1 uncultured Flavobacteriaceae bacterium
GCCCAGAAAACGATCCATATGATCAGCACAAAGGCCAATGGATACCCGAGAACCCCAGGAGTGAATATAAAAGGATCTTTCTGCTTCACGTGTAGAACTTATTTCTGATTTATGGCAAAAATTCAGCCAATACTCAAAAAGAGAAAATTCCGAAGGAATTCTTCTAAAATAAGCATTTTTCGTGACAGGAAGTCAGCCATTCATTTAACTTCCCACCTGTTTTCTTCTCCATGTCAAATTAGTATTTTTACACCATGAACAAACCATTGGCCGAACGATTGCGCCCTCGCAGCCTGGATGATTATTTAAGTCAGCAGCACCTTGTTGGGCCTGAAGCTGCCCTACGGAAACAGATCAAAAACAACATTATTCCCAGCATGATCCTATGGGGGCCTCCGGGCGTGGGCAAGACTACTTTGGCCAACATAATTGCCAATGAATCTGATCGTCCTTTTTTTACTTTGAGCGCCATTAGCAGCGGAGTAAAAGATGTGCGGGAAGTGATCGAAAAAGCCAAAAAAAGCGAAGGGTTATTTACAACCAGGAATCCGATTCTGTTCATTGATGAGATCCACCGCTTTAGTAAATCTCAGCAGGATTCCCTTTTAGGAGCTGTGGAGAAAGGCTGGATCACCTTGATCGGCGCTACTACCGAAAATCCTAGTTTTGAGGTAATTCCCGCATTACTCTCCCGGAGCCAGGTTTACGTGCTGAATTCATTTTCGAAAGAAGATCTGGAAGCTCTTCTGGAACGGGCCATGAAAGAAGACGAGGTTCTTCAGAAGAAAAAAATAAAACTTTCAGAAACTGAAGCCCTGCTTCGGCTAAGCGGTGGGGATGCCAGGAAACTCCTGAACATCTTTGAACTACTGGTCACTTCAGAAGAATCAGATTCTGTTGAGATCACCAACGAAATGGTGCTCAAAAAGGTGCAGCAAAACACGGTTTTGTATGATAAGACGGGAGAGCAGCATTACGATATCATTTCGGCATTCATCAAATCCATTCGCGGCAGCGACCCGAACGCGGCGGTCTACTGGCTTGCCCGAATGATCGAAGGAGGGGAAGATGTCAAGTTCATTGCCCGTCGCCTCCTAATACTTGCCAGTGAAGATATTGGCAACGCCAATCCCACTGCCCTTATCATGGCCAATAATACTTTCCAGGCTGTTTCAACTATTGGATACCCAGAATCCCGTATAATTTTAAGCCAGTGCTGTATCTACCTGGCTACTTCGCCAAAGAGCAACGCCTCCTATATGGCCATTAATGAGGCACAGGCGATGGTAAAAAAATCAGGAAATCTGCCGGTGCCTTTGTCAATTCGAAACGCTCCTACGAAATTGATGAAGGACCTTGGATATGGTGATGACTATAAATACGCCCACAGCTATGAGGGAAATTTTGCCGCAGCCGAGTTTTTACCTGAGGAGATCTCCGGAACAACTTTTTTCAAACCCGGAAATAATCAGCGGGAACTGGCGCAAAGGGAATTCCTGAAAAAACGCTGGAAGAACAAATACGGTTATTGACCTTTTTTGTAGATCACCGAAATTACCTGTCC
>CAZNFK010000239.1:0-1562 GCA_964572365.1 uncultured Flavobacteriaceae bacterium
GGTATCAAAAAAGGCGTCTTATTTCTTCTTATTTTTCGGTAGTGATCAGTATTGGGCTGGTGCTTTTTCTTTTAGGCCTGTTGGGCCTTCTGGTGTTGAACACCAAGAAAATAGCTGACCATTTCAAGGAGCAGATCGCCCTTACCATTTACCTGAAGGATACCGCAAAAGAGGTGGAGATCAACCAGCTCAAAAAAAGCCTGGCTTTGGCAGAATATACAAAATCCACCACCTATGTTTCAAAAGAAGAGGCTGCGGAAGCTCACAGCAAGGAAATAGGAGAGGATTTTATGGATTTCCTCGGATATAATCCGCTGCAGAATTCTATCGATGTTTATATGAAAGCCGATTATATCAGCTCGGGGGAGGTCGATGAGATCGCAGAGGAATTGACCGCGATGAATTTTGTGGATGAAGTGGTCTATGACAAGCCATTGATCTCACTTTTGAATGAAAACGTTACTCGAATCAGCTTTTGGATCCTGGTGATAAGCGGGGTCTTTACTTTTATTGCAGTGCTGTTGATCAACAGTTCGATAAGACTTGCGGTATATTCCAAACGCTTCATCATTAAGACCATGCAGATGGTAGGGGCGACAAAAAGGTTCATTAGAAGGCCTTTTATATGGAAAAGTGTGAAACTGGGAATGATAGGTGCCGTGCTGGCTTTAGCCGGGATGGGAATTGTGTTGTATTATATGAACAGGAGCTTTCCAGAACTGGAATTACTAAATGATATTTATTTATTGACAGGTCTTTTCGTAGGAGTTTTTCTATTAGGGATCATAATTACCTGGCTAAGCACCTTTTTTGCCACCCAGCGTTTCCTGAACCTGAAAACAGATGAACTTTACTATTGAAATTTGCCACTAATGCACGAATGATTTATGGGAAATCTCCTGTATAAAGAAGAATCTTATGAGCTAGTAGGTGTTCTTTTTGATGTTCACAATGAATTAGGTGGAGGTTTTCTCGAAGTAGTTTATTCAGATGCTGTAGAATATGAGCTGAAAAAGCGAAAAATTCCTTACGAGCGGGAACAGAAGTTTCAAGTTCATTATAAAAACACCATTTTACCGCATTTCTTTTTTGCTGATTTTGTGGTATTCGGAAAAATTGTACTTGAATTAAAATCCACCACGCATTTACATGATGCTCATTTTGCCCAGTGCATAAATTATCTGAAAATTTCAAAATTAAAGCTAGCAATATTAGCCAATTTTGAAAGTGATAAACTGATGCATCACAGAATTGTGGTTTAAAGAAAAATAGAGTTGGGGAAAAGAAATAGAGGGATAGTCCTTAACTTTGACCACTATAAGAATATTCGTGCATTAGTGGCTTGAATAAATTATAATCATTAAACATGAATAAGAACAAAAAACCACTACATAAGCAAGACCTGAACTTTGTATTCGAGAAGAAAAACTACGTCGTCATGGGAATTGGCCTTGCTGTAATCGCCCTGGGCTTCATTCTCATGGCAGGGGGAGGCAGTGACGATCCCAACGTCTTTAATCCGGAGATCTACAATTGGAGAAGGATTCGTCTTGCTCCTGCTC
>CAZNFK010000240.1:0-1546 GCA_964572365.1 uncultured Flavobacteriaceae bacterium
GAGGAATTGTAAAAGAGCTTCAAAAAAGAGGGCATGATGTGGAGGTGTATGAGCCTGAAGGAGGCTGGAGCATGAAAAACCTGCTGAAGGATCATGGGGCCGAGAAACTGGATGAATTCCGGCAATATTACCCTTCCCTTAATCCGCAGTTTTACAATCCAGAGAAAAAACTCAATTATGAAGGCATTCTTAAAAATGCAGACCTGGTCATTGTCCACGAATGGAATGAGCCTGAACTAATTTCAGAAATTGGAAAGCAAAAGGAGAAGTACGATTTTAAACTCCTCTTCCATGATACCCATCACCGGGCGGTTTCGGCCGAAAAAGAGATGAAAAAATACGATTTTTCACACTTTGACGGTGCCCTTGTTTTCGGCGATGTGATCAAGAAAATTTACCTGGATAAGAAATGGGTAGAAAAGGTTTGGACCTGGCATGAAGCTGCCGATGCCGAATTCTTTGCCCCCAACCGGGATGAGGAAAAAGAAGGAGACCTGGTGTGGATTGGCAACTGGGGAGACAATGAACGCACCGAGGAGTTGATGGAGTTCCTTATTGAACCGGTTAAGGAGCTGGGCATCAAAGCAAAAGTTTACGGGGTGCGCTATCCCGAAAAGGCGAAGAAAGCCCTGGAGGAAGCCGGCATAGAATACGGCGGCTACCTTCCCAATTATAAAGTGCCTGAGGTATTTGCAAAATACAAAGTGACCATACATGTGCCGCGACGGCCGTATGTTCAAATGTTGCCGGGAATCCCTACTATCCGGCCTTTTGAAGCTCTCTCCTGCGGAATTCCCCTCATCTGTTCCCCCTGGAACGATGCTGAACATTTGTTCACTCCGGGAGAAGATTACCTCATTGCAAAAGACGGGAATGACATGGGCTATAAGATCGCAGAAGTGCTGAAGAGCCCACATCTCGCCAAAAGTTTGTCAGACAACGGAAGAAAAACCATTCTCGACAGGCACACCTGTGCGCATCGCGTAGATGGTCTCGAATCCATATTACAGGAGTTGGGAATCCCCGAAGAAAAAATATTTCCCATTCACAACAAAAGTTTGGAAGCATGAAAAAGAACCTTGAAATCGCCTTTTTTGGATCCAGTATAGTTTCTGCCTACTGGAACGGTGCCGCGACCTATTACCGAGGAATTGTGAAAGCGCTTCATAAAATGGGACATCATGTTACCTTTTACGAACCCGATATTTACGAACGTCAGAAACACCGGGATATTGAAGATCCCGAATGGTGTAAGGTGGTGGTCTATCCCGAAGATAAAGTTACTCTCCAAGGTTTGCTTCGAAAGGCTTCAGAAGCCGATGTGATCATCAAGGCCAGCGGCGTGGGAGCTTTTGACGACTTTTTGGAAGATGCTGTGGTGCAGCTGAAGAAAGAGGATAACCTGGTAATATTCTGGGACGTGGATGCCCCGGCTACACTCGATAGGATAGAATCTGACCCATCAGATCCTTTCAATGCGCTAATTCCGAGGTATGATTTTGTGCTCACCTATGGCGGCGGGCAACCGGTGATAGACGCCTACGAG
>CAZNFK010000241.1:0-1540 GCA_964572365.1 uncultured Flavobacteriaceae bacterium
ATAAAACTGTTAATCCACGCGTGCTCTCAGCAGGATCTTTTTGAAGAAATTCAGTCTTAACCTTCATTCTTTACAGAAAACCCAAGCTTTCCCAAAACTTCCCAGAAGTCGGGAAAGGATTTTGAAACCACTTCTGCATCTGCTATCTCCAAAGGTGTTTTTATTGCTAGCGGGGCAAAGGCAAGAGCCATACGATGGTCATTATAGGTTTCAATTTTGGTGCCAGATCTTATTTCTTCGGAAGGTTGTAAATGAAAAGAATCTGCAGTGATCTCCACCTGCCCACCAAGTTTCGTGATCTCGGCCTTTAAAGCCTGAAGCCTGTCAGTTTCCTTGATCCTCAGGGTATGAAGCCCAGTAAGATTGCATTTTATTCCCAGGCCGAAACAGGTGACGGCAATGGTTTGTGCGAGATCGGGGCTGTCGATAAGATCCAGATCAAAAGATCGTGGTTTTTTAAAATGCGTTTTACGCAAAATAATTTGCCCAACCTCAAAATCGGTTTCTACCCCCAGTTGCCGGTAGATCCCGGCGACGGCCTTATCTCCCTGGTAACTGAATTCCTTAAAACTGGACAGGCTTACCCTCGCTTCCTTGCTTAGGGCAGCCATGCTGTAAAAATAAGAAGCCGAGCTCCAGTCAGATTCCACGGTGATCTCTACCGGGGAAAGATCCACTGCCGGTTCAATATTGATCTGGTCTTCTTGAAAATTTCCACGGATACCACAGGCTTCGAGAAACTTCAGGGTCATCTCTATATAAGGAACAGAAGTAGCTTTTCCGTCCAGATGGATCACCAGTCCATTCGGCAGGGAAGACGCGATCAACATTAAGGCAGAAATATATTGACTACTTATATTCGCCTCCACCGTGACCTCGTTATGAGTCAGTTTTTTTCCTTTGATCTTAAGCGGCGGAAAACCTTCATTTTTGAGATAGGAAATGTCGGCTCCCAGTTGCCGCAGGGCGTGCACCAGCACTTTTATTGGTCGTTCCTGCATACGGTCGCTCCCGGTAAGGATCACTTCTTTTCCTTCCCTCGAAGCAAAGTACGCAGTAAGGAACCGCATGGCCGTCCCCGCATGGTGCACATCTATTTCCTCTTCCGTAGAGCTAAGCGCTTTCTGAAGCACCCGGGTGTCATCACTGTTGGACAGGTTGCTGATACTGATCTGCGGAAAAAGCGCCTGCAGAATAAGCAACCGGTTAGATTCACTTTTCGAGCCGGTGATCATTACATCGCCAGTCAGTGCTTCAGAAGAAAAGGAAAGCTGGATGTCCATTTATTGATTCTTTGGTTTGAAATTCTTTCGACGACTGGTCATATAAATGGCATACACCAGGGAGATGGCTGCTTTGACCAGAAAGTAATTCACCCATTTCCCGTTTGCCCATTCCTCCTGGTAAATGGCTGCAAAATCTCCGGCTACGATCTGCCTGAAGTGGGATATGACCAGGGAGATCATCACGAAGAGCAGAAAAAAGACCCCGGCAAGGATCAATGTTTTTTTCCAGAAATCGGGATTTTTAAAATTGTCGA
>CAZNFK010000242.1:0-1535 GCA_964572365.1 uncultured Flavobacteriaceae bacterium
AGATCACTTCCACGCGTGTGGGGAGATCGGCGATGGTCCTCCTGGAGCGGGTTGCCGAGATGATCACCTCATCCATCTCCTCTCCCTTCGGAAAAAGATAGATCACCACGGGCTCTGCTGCCTCCAAGGGAAAGTCGAATTTCATTTCCCGCGTCTCATACCCTACAAAACTGACCATGATAGTTTGGGTTCCGTCAGGCACATTTTCGAGAACGAGGAGTCCCTCCTCATTAGTTGTCGCACCTATTGTTGTTCCTTCTACAGATGCATTGGCACCCATTAAAGGACTATTAGTTTGGGCATCAAAAATGTGTGCTTCAAACCGATTTTGGGCATTAACCACAGCTGATATCAGCATAAAGGTAAACACCAATAAATATTTTGAATTCATGTTTTTTTAAGAATTAAATAATGGAACTTGAAAAGAATCTCTCTTCGTTTATTAGCTGAAGTTCATTATTGGCTTTGGCGGTTGCCAGATGGTTTCGGAGAATTCAGAAAAAAAATCCTGTTCGGGAAATTCAATTTCTGAGAACGATGGCTGAATGTACAGGCTTATTTCCGGCAGGTCTTCCTGCAGTACAAAACCCACACAACTTCCACAACTTAAGAAAGGGGAACAGTTTTGTTCAGCATCCATGTGTTGTTCAACAGGTTCCTCATCTTCACAGCTTTCCCAGCAACAGGGAATGGCATTTAACGCCAAAACAAGTACAGAAAAAAGGATCGCGGCAATTTTCATGGCTGCAAATTTAAAAAAGCCTGCCGGTTTAGCCTACTCTTAAGCCATTTTCCACCTTAAAATCGGTATTTAAAAGCACGATGTCATTATCTTCTCCAACTGCTCCCAGCACCAGGCACTCACTCATGAAATTGGCGATCTGTTTCTTCGGAAAGTTCACCACTGCGATGATCTGTCTGTTCAATAAATCTTCTTTTGAATAGCGACGGGTGATCTGCGCCGAGGTTTTTAAAATTCCAAGTTCAGGTCCGAAGTCGATCCTTAGCTGGTATGCCGGATTACGGGCTTCAGGAAAATTGGAAACTTCCATAACCGTTCCCACCCGCATTTCTACTTTTTCGAAGTCTTTCCAGGAGATGTGGTCGTTCACTGTTTTTGTTGTTTATAGATGACAGTTTCAAAATTAGCATTTTTGAAGAGTCTTATTTCGTTCTATTCATCAAATTCATGGTTCTCGCAAAGGCCGCAATCCCGATAGCTATCGGGACCGCAAAGAGCGCAGAAAAATGTGATCCTTTAAGCAGGATATTTTCTAATCTAACTCGTCACACAGAACTCACAAAATTGAAAGAAGACCTCAGAAAAGATCTGCGATAATCTGCGGGATCTGCGGGAAACTTTTGCGGTTTCACCCTTCCCTAATGCCTGCCTGCCGCAGATAGGGGAGCCGAAAAAGTTTCTAAAAAAGCTAACGGCTAATAGCCAAAGGCCAACAGCTCTTTTATCTAAACTCTCAATACTAACTACTCAATACTATTTACCCGAAAACCTTTTTGATCACCCAGGCCGGACC
>CAZNFK010000243.1:0-1532 GCA_964572365.1 uncultured Flavobacteriaceae bacterium
TATTGAGGGATCTTATTAAAGATCATTAAAAATGCGTCCTGCAAATTGTCTTCCGCCTGTTGGTAGCTGGAAGAATATTTAAGGCAAACAGGGAATAACTTATGTGCGTAAAGCCTATATAGCTGCTCCTGCGCCTTTATGTCCTGCTTTTTACATTTTTGTATGAGTTGATCTATCCTCAATAGAAACGATGTTAGGTGCTGTTGTTTTGTAGGGTAAAAAATGAGTTTTTATCCCGGCTGTTTTTTACTTGCCAGAATTTAAATATATGAAAATCATTGTTTACGGCAACATGCTTAAGCCAGGTTCCTGATGTTAAAACTTCATTTCGGGAGATTTCGGAGAGTGACGAATGGTAGGTTATTCTTTGAAGAGATAAACCTGTCGCAAAGTTGAAATGAGGAGTGTTCATTAAATTCAGGAATTTGGGGCCTGCTTTAATGAGATGCAGATTATCCTTAATGGTTGCGCCTAAAAATTAAAAAATCCCGAAAATTTTCGGGATTTTTATGTTAAGCTTTGGCGACTTTTATAGCGTCTTTGATCTTGATTTCCAGTTCCTCCATGAGGTCGGGATTGTCTTTTAAAAGTGTCTTCACCGCATCGCGACCCTGTCCCAGCTTGGTGTCTTCGTAACTAAACCAGGAACCACTTTTCTTGATGATCTCGTAATCCACACCAATATCAATGATCTCTCCAATTTTGGAAACACCTTCCCCATACATAATGTCGAATTCGGCTGTTTTGAAAGGAGGGGCTACCTTGTTCTTTACCACCTTCACTCGGGTCTTGTTCCCCTGCACTTCGCTGTTGCTGTCTTTGATCTGGGTAGATCTTCTAATATCCAGACGAATCGAGGCATAGAATTTTAGAGCGTTACCCCCGGTGGTCGTTTCAGGATTTCCAAACATCACCCCGATCTTCTCCCTCAACTGGTTGATGAAGATCATGGTACAATGGGTTTTGCTGATGGAAGCAGTTAGTTTTCTAAGCGCCTGTGACATAAGCCTTGCGTGAAGACCCATTTTGGAGTCACCCATTTCCCCTTCGATCTCGCTCTTTGGGGTCAAAGCCGCAACAGAATCCACCACGATAATATCAATAGCTCCTGAACGGATAAGGTTATCTGCGATCTCCAGGGCCTGTTCTCCGTTATCGGGCTGGGAAATGATCAGATTTTCAAGATCTATCCCAAGTTTTTCAGCATAAAATCGGTCAAAAGCATGTTCGGCGTCAATAAAAGCTGCAATTCCTCCCGCTTTTTGTGCTTCGGCAATAGCATGCAGGGTAAGGGTGGTTTTACCTGAAGATTCAGGTCCATATATTTCTATAACCCTTCCTCGCGGATATCCGCCCACACCAAGGGCAAGATCCAAACCTAAAGAACCACTGGAGATGGCGTCAATGTCCATCACGCTCTGGTCGCTCATCTTCATCACCGTTCCCTTGCCATAGGTCTTATCCATCTTGTCAAGAGTGAGTTTGAGGGCTTTTAATTTCGCTTCTTTTTCTTTCTCGTTACTCATTATTTC
>CAZNFK010000244.1:0-1524 GCA_964572365.1 uncultured Flavobacteriaceae bacterium
ACACTGCGATGATCGCCAGAAATATAGAACCCGGAAGGGTAATTTGTGACATAATTCTGTCTAAAAATTCGGCTGTTTCCGTACCGGGACGAATCCCAGGAATGAAACCTCCACTTCGCTTCAAATCATCAGCCATTTTATTGGTAGGCACTGTAATCGCGGTGTAAAAGTACGTAAAAATAATGATTAACAACGCGAACACTAAATTGTACCAAAATCCGAAGATATCGCTAAAGGCAGCAGTCACTCCCTGCGCAGTTTCAGACTGTGAAAGTCCGGCCACGGCAGCAGGAATAAACATGATCGCCTGCGCGAAGATTATCGGCATAACCCCAGAAGCATTAAGCTTAAGAGGGATATATTGTCTTGATCCAAAAACGTTCTTTTCGTATCCGCCCGTAGCCGTTCTCCTGGCGTACTGGACCGGTATTTGCCGAACAGCCATCACCAACATTACACTCGCAAGGATGATCGTAAACCAGATCACTAATTCAATCAGGATCATGATAAGACCTCCATTGGATTCGAATACTCTGGAAACAAACTCCTGAATAAATGCCTGAGGCAAGGTTGCGATAATACCCACCATAATCAATAGTGAGATCCCGTTCCCGATTCCTTTATCGGTGATCTTTTCACCCAGCCACATCGCAAAGATCGTTCCTGTTGCCAGGATGATCACAGATGAAACTACAAAGGTCACGGTATTTCCGAGTAAGAAAGCACTTGAAGGAAGGGTCGCAAAAAGGTTATAAATATAACCAGGTCCCTGTACCAGGGTAATAGCAATGGTCAACCATCTTGTGATCTGGTTGATCCTTCTTCTCCCGCTTTCTCCTTCCTTTTGCAGCTTCTGAAGATAAGGAACCGCAATTCCCATCAACTGAACTACAATAGAGGCAGAGATATAAGGCATGATACCAAGTGCAAAAACAGAGGCATTAGAAAACGCCCCTCCGGTAAATGCATTCAACAATCCTAACAGGCCACCTTCAGTCTGAGTCGACAAGTTAGCTAATTGAGAGGCATCTATTCCCGGTAGCACTACCTGTGCACCGAAACGATACACCAACAACAAACCGAGGGTCACTAAAATTCTATTTTTTAGCTCCTCGATTTTCCAGATATTCTTTAATGTATTGATGAATTTCATTTGCTTATCTATTATAAAGTAACAGCTTCACCACCAGCCGCTTCAATAGCTTGCTTAGCTGAGGCAGTAAATTTATGAACAGATATTTTCAACTTAGCTTTCAATTCTCCTCTACCTAATATCTTAACCAATTCGTTTTTAGTTGCAAGACCGTTTTCGATAAGAACATTCATATCAACGGTATCTTTCACTTTTCCAGCATCAACCAAAGTTTGAAGAGTATCAAGGTTGATCCCCTGGTATTCTTTACGGTTAATGTTGTTAAATCCGAATTTTGGCACACGTCTTTGAAGTGGCATTTGCCCACCTTCAAATCCTATCTTTCTGGAGTAACCAGAACGTGACTTGGCTCCTTTGTGACCACGGGTAGC